>NZ_VOYN01000018.1:0-61392 GCF_013420275.1 Acinetobacter sp. YH01020 | reverse complement strand
AACAAAAAGCGTGTACACAGCGCATTGGGTTATGTATCGCCTTTTGAGTTTGAAGCAATGTACTATGATAAGATTAACCCGTTAGGTCACGTGGCCTAACTTAAATAAAAATGTCTCCGACAAACCCAGTACGGTTCAGTTTTTTTATTACAAAGGAATATTTAACAACAGAGAAAAAAGTGTATTTGCGAATGCTGCGCCAGACTTTTTTGATAAGCACAAGTTTTTGGATTGGGTTGAAATCAATTGATTGATTTCAACCCAATCGTTTGAGTACATATTCATCATTCATGCTGTATAGCCAGTCTGAATAGAAGATATGGATCAGAAATCAGTAGGTGTTTGTTATGAAATACATGCTTATAGTCAATAAAGATGCATGATCAGTATGATGCCAGTAAAGTCTTCAATCATTAAAATTTAACTACACTTTTTGTACTTTGCTTTAAATAAAAGCTCGGTTGGAAGCAGAATATAAAAACCCATGTAAAAAACATGGGTTTTTAGTTTAAGTTGCACAATGTGATAATTTGGCTAAAAAATAAGCAATTCGATTCATTTGTTCTATACTAAATGAGAAAATTATCATTTAGTTCCATTTCAGAAAATTGTATAAATAAAAACAGAAAAGTTCATATTAAAAAAATTAATTTTTAAATACATAGAGATAAGACCAAATTTGCAATCCTGTAGCAAATCTTCACAAAAATGCAATTAATAACAATAATGATTATCATTAACATGGTTTCGCGCTGGCCAGCGTACTAAGCATTACTTGCACAGTTAAAGAAACATAATTACATGACAAAGCTTGGAAAAGCTTAAAAATAGAGGATATGGTCAGATGAAAGAGCTTGCTAATCGCTTGGCGATGCAGCATCTTGTCAATGCATACTCACAAGAAACCGGTAAAGGTATTTTACTGGAAAAGTATCAACAGAATTCATCACAATTGACGTTTAGCCAAGGCTTGACGTTGTTATGCATCCCCTTAGATTGCATACAATCACAGTTATTTGTACCACTATCTTATGTCAGCCTTGTTGGTAGACATCGTCTTGCAGATATCCCATACGTTTTTAATAAAGGACAGAAACAGTCATTTAGTATCACCGCGATCGCGAGTTTATTACTTGAACAGCTCGTACAAGAGTCAGGTCATACACTGGATGCTTCATCATTATTAGAGCGTTGGATCGAAAGTCGTGAAGCGCTTATTCAATTTTTGACACTACGTGAACATGATTTTGAGGCTTTGGTCCAAGCGGAACAAAGTTTCATTGAATCGGAACAAGCTTTAATTTTAGGGCACAGCATGCATCCTGCACCGAAAAGTCGGGTCGGTTTTGTGCATGAAGATTGGGAAAGGTATTCGCCAGAAGCCAAAGGTCTCAGCCAACTGCATTATTGGTTGGTAGCTCCAGAATATATTCAAGAAGGTTCAGCTTTAGATCAAGCTGTATCAGCGCAATTGAAAAGCGAATTGCAATGGCATTTATCAGAAACTGATCAAGCACTACTGAATGCCTATTCACATTATAAGTTATTGCCTTTGCATCCTTGGCAAGCACGTTATTTACAGTCAAAAGCATGGTTTAAAAGTTTAAAAACCAAATTAAAAATTATCGATTTTGGCGAGAAAGGTTGGGCATTTTCACCAACAACTTCGGTACGGACTATGGCAAGTTTTGCAGCGCCGTGGATGTTAAAACCATCACTATCTGTAATGATCACCAATTCAATCCGAGTCAACCTTGCCAAAGAATGCCACCGTGGTGAAATGACCCATCGACTTTGGCATTCAAGTCTCGGTGAACGTATTTTACAACAATGCCCAACGCTCAAAGCGGTGAATGATCCTGCGTGGATGGCATTGAGAATAGATGATGAAATCGTCGAAGAAACTATTTGCATCTTCCGTGATCAGCCTTTCAGTGAAAAGCAGCAGGTGAGTTGTATTGCATCATTATGCCAAGATCATCCTGCACAGCCGAAAAGCCGTTTTAATGCCTTATTTGAACAAATCGCAAAACAACAACCTGAACTTGATCAAAGCGCCATTGCGATCAATTGGTTTAAACAATTCTTAGCTATCAGTCTAAAACCATTGATGTATTTGTATCACCAATACGGAATGGCCTTTGAATCACATCAGCAAAATGTCTTACTTGAGCTGGAACATGCAATGCCTAAATATCTATGGCTGCGTGACAATCAAGGCTTTTACTATATTGAAGAACTTGCAGGTGAAATCTTAAGCGCGTTTCCAGAGTTGCAAGAAAAAGCGCATGCCGTGGGTTCAAAAGCCTTTGTCGATGAGCGCTTTAGCTATTATTTCTTTGGCAATACTTTATTTGGAATCATCAATGGAATTGGTGCAACTGGATATGTTACAGAGCAAGTGTTGATATCGATATTGCAAAATGAACTGTTGGACTTACATCAGGCTTATCCAGAGAGTTCATTGATTCATTCATTACTGTATCAGCCAACCTTGCCGTATAAGGGCAATCTGTTGACACGCTTGTATGAGCTGGATGAATTGATTGCCCCAGTCGATCAGCAATCGGTTTATGTACAGTTGCCAAATCCTTTATGTGTCGAACAGAAGGATGTGCAATATGCTTGATTTTATTGGGATAGGCTTAGGGCCATTTAACCTTAGTTTGGCGAGTTTGCTACATAAGCAAAATCATTTGCAATATCAATTTTTTGAAAAGAAACCACAGTTCGACTGGCATGCGGGTATGCAATTGCCCAATACAGTACTGCAAGTGCCGTTTATGGCCGATCTGGTTTCCATGGTCGATCCAACCAGTCCTTTTAGTTTTTTAAATTACTTAAAGGCGCAGCAGCGTTTATACAAATTCTATTTTTTAGAACAAGCTCAGATTCCTAGACGTGAATATAATCATTATTGTCAGTGGGTTGCAGACCAACTAGAGCATATTCAATATCAATCAACCGTAAAAGCCATTTATGCCCAAGAGCAAGGCTTTGAAGTCATGGTTGAGCAAGATGGACGTTTTAGACGTTATCAATGCCGAAATTTGGTCATTGGTTCGGGGAATGTTCCGCATTTACCGCAGTGTCTAAAAGACATTCAACAGCAATATCCAGAGCGTTGCTTACATTCTGCAAATTATTGCAATGCAGCGTTAAATCACTTGAAAGGTAATGTAGTTGTACTGGGATCAGGCCAGTCTTCGGCCGAAGTTTTTATGGATCTGTTTGATCGTCAATATTTGCAGGATCAGACGACAACAGCGCAGTTTAAATTGCATTGGCTGACCCGTTCTAATGGGTTTTTCCCGATGGAATATGCGCCGCTTGGTTTAGAGCATTTTAGTCCGGATTATACTACGCATTTTTATCAACTAAGTCCTGAAAATAAAGCCGAACAACTGAAACAACAAGGTTTGTTATATAAGGGCATCAGTGCAAAAACCATCCGTGATATTTACCAAAAACTGTATCACCGGAGTATTGGTCAAAATATTCAACAGACGCATTTACATGCTCAGGTGGGTTTGGTCGATGCCGAGCCTCATGGTGCGGGCATCCGTTTGCAGTTTCAGCATAAAGTCACGGCAGAACAATTCTATCTAGATGCGGACTTTGTCGTGGCTTCAACGGGATATCACAGTCCAGAGTGGCAATATCTCAAATATCTAAAACCACTGATTCAATGTGATGAATTCGGTCGCTGGAAAATTAGTCAGGACTACCGCGTACAGCATGACGCTGTCGGTGAAATTTTTGTTCAAAATCAGGAAATGCACAGCCACGGCGTAGGAACACCAGATTTAGGGCTGGGTGCTCACCGTGCAGCGGTCATTGCCAATCAATTATTGGGTTTTGACTTATACGATTTAGGCGATCAAGCACAAAGTTTCCAACATTTTTCACCCAGTGAAAATACTGAAATGCACAGTATGGGCATTGTGAAGAAATCAGCGCCAACCAATATCCAAAGACCTTTATCCGTTAAAAAAACCATTGCCAACTACGCAATGAACCGCAATACGACCATGCCGAATAAGCAAGAACAGAATACGGTTAAACTCGAGAAATTATAATGACATTTGCAAAATTACAGATAAATCAAACGCAGTGGCGCCGTGCAGGGCAAAGACTGATTGAAATGGCGATTGCTGAATTTTTATATGAAGAAATTATTCAGATTCAGCCAGTGGAAAATAACACTTGGCAACTTAAACTGGATGACAAAATGTATCAATTTGAAGCGACACAGTTTCTGCTTGGGCATTGGCGTATTGTTGAAGGGAGCGTTCGAGAGTTAAGTGAATCGACAACAGAGCCCGCATGGAATCTGCATGAATTTATTCGTGCTTTTTCAAATCAAGCTGAGGTGAAACCATTTACCAAGGCTTATTTGATTAAAGAAATGAACAATACATGGTTGGCTGAAGCACATGTTTTTGATGAACAGAGATTGCTAAGTCAGGCTGTGCTGTCAGCACCGCACTATCAAATTGAAGGCATGTTACGTGGACACCCCTGGCTCATTATGAGTAAAGGCCGTATGGGCTTTGGCTATGATGATTATTTAAGCTCAGCACCAGAGATTTCTCCAACGGTTAAAGTTCTGTGGTTAGCTGTTCATCGTGATTTAGCTAAGTTTCGTTCTACCGAGGCTTGGGATGCGCAAAGCTTATATCGCCATGAATTAGACTCAGGACAATTACACGATTTTCAACAGCAATTGGCGGACAAAGCCTTAGATGCTGCTGAGTATTACTTTATTCCTGTACATGCATGGCAGTGGCATCAGTGGTTAATCCCGACCTATGCCAATGAAATCGTCGATCAGCGCATTGTAGAGCTGGACATTGGACAAGATGACTATGTGCCAATGCAATCAATTCGTACTTTATGCAATACCAGTCATCCTGAACGTCATTATGTGAAGTTACCTGTCAGTATCTTTAATACGGCGGTCTATCGAGGTTTACCTTCAAAACGAAATTTGGCTGCACCTGCGGTGACCGCTTGGCTGAAAGACTTACAACGTCATGATGCAGACCTGCAAAAAACACAGGTAGCATTTTTGGGTGAAGTCGCAAGTCTCACTTTACAGCAGCCGTGTTTTGATCAGATAGAGGGTGCGCCTTATCAATTTAAAGAATTGTTTGGTTGCTTATGGCGTGAAAGTGTAGAGCCATGTATTGGTGAACATGAGATGGCACTTTCCCAAGCCGCATTGTTGCATCGAGACCTAAACGGTCAGTCTATTTTATCCGTGTTGATTCAGGCTTCAGGTTTGACACCTTTGCAATGGTTGAAGCGTTTTGCCGAAGTTTGTGTAACACCGCTACTGATTTGCTTATACAAATATGGTTTGGCTTTTTCTCCACACGGTGAAAACACCATGTTGATCCATGAAAATGGCTTACCGAAAAAAATGGTGCTGAAGGACTTTATTGATGATGTCAATTTAGTTGATGAAGATTTTCCAGAACTCGAAAATTTACCACCAGAAGGGCAAATTTTACTGCGTCATCCTGCTGAAGAACTTAGTCACTTTATATTTACAGGTTTGTTCATGGTGCATTACCGCTATATCAGTAATGTCTTCCTTGAAGATTATCCAGAGCATACAGAACTTGAGTTTTGGCAAACCATCTCCAGCGTGATCGATGAATTTCATCAGGCACATCCTGAATTGGCAGATCGTATTGAAAAATTCAGTATGTTCCGTCCAAGGTTCGAGAAAATTTGTCTGAACCGAGTTCGACTGTTTACCACCAGTTATAACGACGAAGCAGAACGCCCAGTACCTGTATTTTTAGATCCAATTGCAAACCCTGTGAGTCCAAGCACGTTAAATCAGTGGGCAGAACAACAGCATACTGCTAAGCAGAAAATGACAACCAACCGTATTGCTTCATAAGCAGATTTTTGAGCTAAGAACAGAAAAGATTAAAAAAATTTAAAGGACGACATCATGACAACGTTATCACGACAACTACCTGATTTTTATGAGTACCATGAGAATGAGACGCAATACTATTTACGACAAATGCAATATCCAGAAGATATGGCTTTGGTTCATAAATGGATGCATGAACCGCATGTGATTCCACAATGGCAGCTCAATAAGTCAGAAACTGAACTAAAAGTATATTACGAAAAAATGCTGGCGGATGATCATCACCGAATTTTGATTGTAGGAGTCAATGGTGAAGATGTGGGATACACAGAGATTTACGAGGGAAAACGGGATCGTTTAGGTTTGTACTACGACGGTGATGAGCTTGATCTAGGTTGGCATTTGTTATTTGGTGAAAAGTCCGTTTTTGGTAAAGGCTATTTACGTCCCGTCATGCGTTTATTGAGTTTTTATATCTTTGAAAATGCCGCATCAGCCAAGATTGTGGGAGAGCCTGATCATAGTGTGAAGCCTTATGCCGTCGTGGTTGAAGACATGTGCTATGAAGCGCAGCGCCTAATCCCAATGCCTGAAAAGACCGCCATGTTGTATTACTGCTTTAGAGAAACATTTTATTCAAAATTTGGTCATTACTTAAACGACTCCAAGGCATTTCAGCATCAGCAACTAGCTAAGGCGGTGTCATGAGTTATCGCTGCACCCACATGCACATACTGGACATGCGCTTTTCAGCGCATGTTTCAGTGGAAGAGTTTGAACAATGGTTGACTCAAGTTGAGCGCTTTTTTCTGAAAAGTCAGCCCTTTGTTTTGGTTATGCAAACGGCTGAGGGAACGACTTTTCCTGAAGAATATCGGCAAATACAGGCCGTTTGGTACAAGAAGTTTAAACATCTCTTTTTTCAATATTGTTTGGGTCTGGTGCGTATTGCGCAAGATCCAGATGACTTCAAACGTTTAAATACACCCGCGCTGCATGCAGCGTGGCGTGTGCCTTATTACGTTTCATTAGAACAGTCTGATGCGCTGCAATGGGCAGTGCAGAGGTGGATATGCAACAACACTCAAGAAAATTAAATCATGCAATTTCACCATCTCAAATTTCAGTCCTGAGTTTGAGCGTCGTGATTATTTTGTACTTAGCACATGCATTGCCTTTGTATTTTTACAATGTGGCTTTGCCTGCCATTTTACGACATCAAGGGGTAGATTTACGCTGGATCGGCATGTTATCGCTGCTTTATATTCCATGGGCATTCAAGTTTTTTTGGGCGCCTTGGATCGATCAGCTCTATGTCAAAAAACTCGGTAAACGTAAAACATGGCTGTTGTTTACGCAAATCGCATTGGTACTGGGGGTACTGGTTTTAGCCTTTACGCAGTTTTCTTATGGGCTGACTTTATTTGTCATTGTTGGTTTATGGATTTCAACGTTTGCGGCAACGCAAGATATTGCGATTGATGGTTATACCGTAGAGAAATTTACCGAAGGCAATTACCGTCTGGGCAGTATGGCACAGAGTATTGGGGTGGCCGTCGGTAGCATGCTTGGTGGCGCTGCAACTTTATGGATTTACCAATATTGGGGTTGGCAGTCAGCGCTCACAACTTTAGCGCTGCTGACATTTTTAACCATGTTTGCTGTGTTTTTTATTCAAGAAGAACCACAAACTCAAATTGCCAAAGCCAAACCAAGCCTACGACAAGCGTTTAAACGACCAGAGATTCGTTGGGCCTTGCTACTCATTGTTTGTTATCGCGTGGTTGAAGCACCCGCAATGGCGATGCTCAATCCCATGTTGATCGATCAAAAATGGTCACTGTCTCAGATTGGGGTGTTGATGTCTGTGGTGGGTGCCGGTGTCGGTCTGATTGCAGCCGTTAGTGCAGCTGTATTGCTGAAAAAAATCAAAGCAACGCAATTGTTGGTCTGGGCAGGATGGTTACGTACATTGCTATATGCCGTCATTGGGGCAGCCGTTGTATTGGGGTGGTTGAATCAATGGCATCTGCTTTTAGGTCTATTTGTCGTGCTGATGCTAGCCATTCGTTATATCGCCATGACATCACTCTATGCCTATTTCATGCAGACCAGTTCTAAAGAACAGGCGGGTACCGATTTCACTATATTAGTGTGCTTTGAATTGCTCGTTTACTTCATTGGCGGCGCATTTTCAGGCTTTCTCGCAAAATCATTAGGCTATGGACATTTTTACTTGGTATTGGCAATCGGCTCAGTAATCAGTGTCTTACTTAGTCAACGCATTGTTTTAAAAACACAAAATTTAAAAACTCAAACTCTTCCGACTCAATCGGAACTCTAAGAAATGGAAAAGAATATGAAACGTTTAGCTCTACCGATGCAACTGACTTGTCTCAGCTTAGCAATTTGCACTCAGCTTTATGCGCAAGACGTCACGACAGACACTGCACAAAATACTGCGGTCGAAACGCAAACTGCAGAAGCTACTAAAATGGCACCGATTGTTGTGACGGCAACTCGTTCTGCGAAAAGCATTGCCGATATTGCGGGTACGGTGTACAGCATTCCTAAAGAAGAAATTGAAAAACAAGCCAATGCAGGTAAAAGCACAGCCGATATTGTCGGTTTATTGGTGCCATCACTGACTCCATCGAGTGGTACAACGTCTAACTATGGGATGACCATGCGTGGACGTGTGGTGCAATACATGATCGATGGTGTGCCGCAAACGGGATATCGTGATGGATCTCGACAACTGGCAAGTATTAGCCCGTCGATGATTGAACGAATTGAAGTGGTCTCAGGTGCAAGTAGTATTTATGGTTCAGGTGCAACAGGCGGTATTATCAATATCATCACCAAACGAGGTGGATCAGAGCCGCTGAGTTTTGAAACGAAAGTCGGTGTCACTTCTGGTAATAACTTTAAGTCTGATGCGCTAGCTTATGAAGCTGCTCAAACCATGAACTTTAATCAAGGCAATTTACGCGGAACTTTAGGTGCTAGCTATACCAAACGTGGCGAAATACAAGATAGCCATGGCAACCGTATTGGGCCTGAAATTGCGCAAACAGACCGTCAAGATACCGACACTTTAGATCTAAATGGTCGTGTCAGTTGGAAAATTGCCGATGGTCAAACGCTGAGTTTCGGTGCGCAATATTATAATGATGAGCAAGATAGTGACTATGGTCCAGACTATGGTCCAAATTTAAATGCGCTGCGCTCACAGCCCGTGGGTGGAAAGCTGCCGTTGTCTTTAAATGCGGTAAAAGGCTTACAACTTGCCGAACAACCACAAACTGAACGTTATAGCGTCAATGCACAATATGAAAATCAAGATATTTTAGGGCATCGTCTAAACGCAGAAACGTATTATCGAAATGAAAAGGCACGTTGGTTCCCATCTGCACGTCAAATGGCACCTGAACTCTTCTTGGTGTATCAGTCAGAAACCGATATCGATGTTTTAGGCGCACGTGTTGCTCTACAAAAAGATCTTAACTTAAATGGTCGTGAACTAGGTCTAACCTATGGTGTGGACTATGAAAATGAAAAAGATCAACAAAATATCCAAATGTATGACAGCGCAACGTTTATTCAAAGTAATGGTCTGAATTATCAACCGTTTAACTACTATGCTTTTGGCCCTGATGTTGAAACAGAAAAACTTGGTGTATTTGCCCAAGCGCAATATGAATTAACCGACCGACTAGGCTTACAAGCCGGCATTCGCCATGAACGTGTAGAAAGCGATGTCGATTCATCTGTGCCTTATATGGAAGCCATTACTGCAGATTTAACCCCAGGTTATGTAGCGAAAACACTGAATGGCGGCAAAGTGAAACATGATGCAACGCTGTTTAATGTTGGCGCGGTGTATCACTTAACAGATGCACAGCAAGTGTTTGCCAATTTCTCACAAGGTTCAAACTTGCCCGATGTGCAACGTATGTTGCGCGATGTGCCGGTAAATTCTGTGATTAATAGCCAAACCATTGACCCGATTAAAGTCAATAACTATGAACTCGGTTGGCGTGTACAAAATGCCGGTGGTTTAAATGCAGGCGTGACGGCTTTTTATAATGACTCAGATAAAAGCCTGAAATTTGGTGCGCCGAATTACACCATTGATGTTATTGATACCGATGAACGTATCTATGGTGTCGAAGCCAATGCCAGTTATCAAGTTCAATCAAATTGGACGGTTGGGGGCACAGTTGCATATACCACGGGCCAATTTAAAAATACCCAAGGTGACTGGCAAGAATTGGATGCCATTCGTGTGGCACCTTTAAAAGGAACAGCATTTTCAGAATGGCAGTTTGATAATGACATGAGCCTACGTGTTCAAGCTTTAGCGATTGGCGGTACAGACAAAGCCCAAAAAGATGCTGTGAAATATGGATCTGCTCCAGCAGCGGCAATTAAAGGCTTTGCAACGATGGACGTGATTGCCAATGCAAAAGTAGGACCGGGTAATGTGGGCTTTGGTGTCTACAACGTGTGGAATACGGATTATAAGTCGGTGTACAGCCAGTCGGTTGAAACTGTCTATGGCCCAATTTCTAGCCTAGCGGCTCAAGGTCGCACCTACGGTTTAAGTTATACGGTGAAATACTGATTTAAAGCCTGAATCAGGTTTAAAGCACGGTATCGTGACTTACAAAATAGAGGTGGCTTAAGTCACCTCTATTGTTTATAACGTAGCCATTAAAAATGGATAACAAAAATAATGGATCGAAATAACAAACTGTTTATTGCTGCCAGTCTTGCCAATGGTGCAAGTTTCTCGATGATATTGCCGCTGTTGGCGCCATTGGTTCGTGAGTTAAAACTTTCTGAACTACAAGGCGGTGCGATGGTTTCCGTCGGTGCGCTGCTGATGGCTGTTGGTGCCATTTACATTTCAAAAAATCAATCTAAGTTTTCGATTTATCAACTCTTGAGTATCGGTTTTGTGGGCATGGCTGTGACATGGGGGCTATTTACAGCCGTGTTGATGTATGGCTTTACTGTTCATATAGGGATGTTGCTGCTATTTAGTTTACTAATGCTTTCACGTGCAGCGACTGGGGTATTTATGGCGATGCCACAGATTGCCTTGCAAACTTATGTGATGACCCGATTTAGTAATGAGCAACAGCGTTCACAAGCAATGTCAAAATTCGGTGCATTAAATAGTACAGGCGTGATCATTGGTCCATTTCTAACAACCTTGCTGCTGGGCTTTGGTGGAATCATGACGCCGCTGTGGGCTGCAATCATTATTTTAGCGTTGATTTCTGTGGTCTTGGTGTTCAGCTTTGACCGACATACTGAACAGCATAGCGTTGAAAAGCCAGTGACAGAAAAGCATGAGGCACCATCTACGGATTTGAGCATTCAGCAATGCTATCCATGGTTAATGTTGGGATTCAGTCTCTATCTTGCCATCGTGACCGTGAATTTAACGGCAGGGTTTTATATTCAAGACCGCTTTAATATGACTGCTGCAGAAGGCGCAGTGCATTTTGCAGAGTGTTCTCTCATCGTGGGTATTGCTTTGGTGGTGATGCAAACGCTGATTTCTAAATATTTAAATTGGTCCGTATATCGCTTACTGTGGGTTGGGCTGTTTAGCATGGCTGCAGCCTTGCTAATTTCGGTTTTCACCAATGAATTACGGATATTCCAAGCCACGTACCTGTTATATGGTATATCGGTTGCGTGTTTAATCCCTGCATTTACAACGGGTGCAGCGCAAACGGCGCCCAGTGCGTTACAGACCAAGGTGGCAAGTTGGTGTACAGCCACTCAGGCTTTGAGCTTTGTTGTCGGGCCACTGATTAGTACGGGTTTATATCAGTGGCACAAAGAATTTCCGTATTATTTTTTATTTTTAGTGATGCTTGGTTTAATCGTATTCTTTTTATTTCAAATCAAAACTCAAACCGTCAAGCGAGTAACTGGGTGAAATATGCAGAGACTTGTATACTTACTTCAATAGGTCGGTGTGAAGATAGGACTATCCTGACAATAGTGGGTTTTGATTACATGATGTTACTTGATCAGTGGTTAATCTTACAAAATAGATGTTTAAAGCAAGCACTTTGATTAAAAAATAATCACAATTGTTTCATTAATTATCAAAGTACTGAATCAATAGTTTTCTCCGTTATTCTTTTCACATAAAAAATAACGGAGGTTAAATGCTTAAATTTAATAATGATTTGGTTTTTGGCGCCATTTTTGATATGGATGGAACAATGTTTGATACTGAACGTTTACGGTTTCAAACATTGAAACAGGCATCTCTTGAATTGACCGGTGTTGAGTTTTCCGAATCGTATCTGATGAATTGTTTAGGGCTAAGTGCACAAAGTGCGCATCGATTGGCCCAAGCCGAATATGATGAAAATATTCCATACGCAGATATTCGCAAACGTGCAGATGAATTAGAGCTGGAGCATGTTCGTCAGTTTGGTGTACCGATCAAAAAAGGCTTGGTTCAAGTATTAGAACGCTTACGTAAGTCAGGACTGAGGATGGCCGTGGCAACATCGAGTCGCCGTGCAATCGCAGAAGAATATCTCATCAATGCCAATGTGTATAAGTTCTTTGATGTCTTAGTCTGTGGCGATGAAGTTGAAAATGGTAAGCCACATCCTGAAATATTTATGCGTGCTGCCGCAAAGCTGAATTTAAATCCTGCTGATTGTTTGATGTTTGAAGACTCGGAAAATGGTGTGACTTCGGCCTTTGAGGCTGGCGGTATTACCGTACTGTTTAAAGATATTAAATCGCCCAATCAAAACATGCTGTCCAAAGCCAAATATTATTATGAATGTATGTATGACTGTTTGACGGAACTTGACCCGTTCACTGCGCATTTAGAGATGCCGCATGTGCAAGAGGCTTTTCCACAAACCCTTAATCAGCTCACTGTTGGTATTCATGGTTTTGGGGCGATTGGTGGTGGTTATTTAGCACAAATTTTGTCGCATTGGGATGGTTATACACGCCCGAAAAAAATTTATGCATCGACTCGTAACCCTCTATATCGCTCTGCGGTCAATGCATTTGGTACCTACTGTATTCGCTATGGTCAATTGTCTTATGACGAACGCATTGAAAACATGGCAGTCATTGATGCTGAAAATATTCAGCAGATGCAAGAGATGTACACAGAGTCAAGTTTGGTTGCCATCTGTTTGCCTGAAAAAGCGATTGCAGAAGAGGCCAAAACCATTGCACAAGGCCTGTATGCACGACATATTGCACATGATGAGAAAGCCATCGAACCTCTAACGATGCTGATCATTTTGAACAAAGTCGGAGCAAAACAATTATTAATGTCACATTTAAAACAGGCTTTAACTGAGCTTGCTGGAGCGGTGGTTGCAGAGAAAATCATGCAACAACACTATTTTTGCGATACCGTGGTCAACCGCATGGTATCTAAGTTAAGTGACCAAAACTTATATCGTCAGCTCCGTATAAAATATAATATCTTCAAACAATTTCAATTAGATGAAGTTGAAGTGGATGCTCAATTAGACTTAGAAGATGCGACGAAATTAAATCCTGATCAGGAACGTCAAGCCACTTTATATGTTGAGGATATGCGCCGAAATTTCCACCCAAGTCATATATTGCAAAGCATGGATTTAATTTTATTTAACGCAGAATCTGACATGCCGATCTATGTAGAAAATAACAGTCCTTTGTTAGAAAAAATGCGTCAAATGATTTTGGTCGATCATATTGAAGATATTCAGCTAATCAAAAATCGCTTATGGAATGGCGTACATGCCATGTTGGCTTGGCAATCTGCACTGTTCAATCATCAAACCATAGGTGTGGCACTTGCAGATCATCGTGTTGATCAATTTATGCATGAACTCATTGACGAGGTACAGGCTGGTTTAGCACGATGCTTACCTAATCGTGCTTTTGATTTAACACGACTGGCAGAAAGCTTTATAAACTCTTGTGAACATGCGTATAAAGATCCATGTGCGCGTGTGGCACGAGATCCTTTACGTAAACTTGCAATTAATGAACGAGTGTTGGGCTCGTTGGCGACCAATGTGAAATATGGACTGGAGACAACACATCTACAACAAGGAATTGTCTATGGTTTGATGTATGCCGTGAGTGTAAATCAATGTTCGATGGATCAGGTTATCAACTTTATCCAGTTGCAATTTTCAGAACTGAAAAAGACAAACGAGCTTGAACAACTGGAACGTATTGAACAGATTGAGGCCAATGTAATGATACAGTTGCAGCATTTTTCTGATCAGTCCACAGAGCAGTTTACATCTTGGAAAAACCATGCTGTAACGCAAGATCAGAAAGGTACAGCCAAATTTGCCTAAAATATAACGCATATCTGTGTGCAATATGTGCTGAATCAAAAATGCTGAGTATGACTCGGCATTTTTTTTCTTAAATAGAGGTCTTAGATGAATGAATTTCAGTTCTAACTGAATATTACTAAATCAAAATTGGGTAAAGTCTGTTTTGATTCATGCTTTAATAAAGCAGATTGAATTTAAAGTGATTTATCTGTGTTTCTAAAACCTTCAACGCAAGTCGTACCGACGCTCAATCAGGATTATCCCGATTGGCATCAAGGTCGTCAGCACTATGCTTTGTGGTATCTAGAAATACAGGATCCTAAATTATTGGAATATCTCACAGCACTTCGAGCGCAGTTTTCAGATCTTTTATACACGCCGAATACGCGCCAATTTCATATCACCGTGTTTATTTGTGGCTTTTTTGAAGAGTTAAATAAAACCCAATTAATCGATCATTCTGAACAACGATGGAATGATAATTTCTCAGCAGATGAATTGGCACTGCACCAACAACAACTTCGACAGTTATCGCTATCTAATATTCGGTTACGTACAGGTCAGATCAATAGCTTTCAAAGCGCGCTGTTTATTGAAATTGTGGATGTAGATCGTAAGTTAGAGCATCTACGTCAAGCTTTGAATTTAAGTTCGAATGAAATTGCACCGATCGAATATTGTCCGCATATCACATTGGGCTTGTATAAACAGGCATGGAATAGCGATGATATTTTTGAAAGAATCCAACAAATTGAACAGCACAGCTTTGATTTTGAAAGCGAGCAACTAACTTTTGGTCATTATCAGGCTCAAGTACTACAAGGGGCATTAAGTCCGTATTATCAACATCAGTTCAGACAAAATATAGAGATGGCACAGTCATGATTCATTTCATTTTGGGTGGGGCGCGTTCAGGTAAGAGCCGACTTGCAGAACAAAAAGCCAAAGAAAGTGCTCAAGCCGTCATCTATGTGGCGACAGCACAAGCCTATGATGAGGAAATGCAGGAACGAATTCAGCATCATCAAGCGGACCGACCTGAACATTGGGGGCTGATTGAAGAGCCTTTGTATTTAGCCGATCGCTTAGTTGAAATAGACCAAGCTCATCAAACCATTCTTATCGATTGTTTAACGCTGTGGATGAGTAATTTATTGCTGCATGAACAAGCAGATTTTCAACAGCAACAATGCCAAAAATTACTTACGGTGCTGCCAACTTTAAAGTCAGACATTATTTTAGTCAGTAACGAAACTGGACTAGGCGTTGTTCCCATGGGACAAATCAGTCGAAAATTCGTCGATGAATCTGGGCGCTTACATCAACAAATTGGTCAAATTGCTGACCATGTGGTGTTTTGTGTTGCAGGTTTTCCAATAATCTTAAAAGGAGATAAAGCATGAACTGGTGGCAAGAACCCTGTCAAAATCCGAGTATCGAAGCTAAGCAACAGGCGGTAAATCACCAGTTACAGCTAACTAAACCTACGGGCTCGCTTTCAGAACTTGAAAATGTAGCGGTGCAACTTGCATCATTACAAAACACGGATCAGCCCAATATCGACTTCCCATGGATTAGCATCTTTGCAGGTGATCATGGTGTGATGGAAGAAAATATTTCGGCCTACCCACAAGCTGTCACACGCCAAATGCTACAAAACTTCACGACAGGTGGTGCATGTATTAGTGTCATTGCACGTGAGTATCAAGCCAAACTACAAGTGATTGACTGTGGTTCGGTAGGTGAAGCCTATGAATATGCAGGGGTAGAGCGCCACTGTATTGCCGCAGGTACGGCAAATTTTGCTAAAACTGTTGCGATGACCGAATCACAATGTATTGAAGCGATGAATCTTGGCCGTAAAAGTGTTGAAGATGCTATCGCTGCAGGTGCGTCTATTTATGTCGCAGGGGAAATGGGCATTGGCAATACCTGTTCGGCTTCTGCTGTCGCATGTTTTTTATTTAATGAGCCGGCCGAAAAACTGACAGGTGTTGGTACAGGTATTCGTGCTGAACAATTGGCACATAAGAAACAAGTGATTGATCAAGCTTTAGCTTTACATCAGGACTATGTCGGCCAAGATGTCTTTAAAGCGCTATGTGCTGTAGGTGGTTTGGAAATTGCCGCAATGGTTGGAGCATACATTCGCTGTGCGCAATTGGGGCTAGCAATGGTCGTGGATGGATTTATTAGTACGGTTTCTGCCTTGGTCGCTGTTCGTTTAAATCCTGCTGTACGTGAATGGATGCTTTTTGGTCATCAATCGGCTGAATATGGGCACCAACGTTTACTTCAAGCCCTTGAAGCTGAACCACTCTTAAAGTTGAATTTACGTTTAGGTGAAGGCAGCGGTGCCGGTGCAGCCTTGGGTTTAATTCGTTTGGCATGTCGTTTACATAACAATATGGCAACTTTCGCGCAAGCTGCTGTGATTGGTGAAAAAGTTTAAATGGAACATTTCCGTTTAGATATATTGCGTCATGGTGAGACTGAACTGAGCCATACCTTACGTGGCTCTACAGATGATATTTTGACGCAAAAAGGTTGGCAGCAGATGCAGCAGACCATAGATGATGTATTGAACGTCATACATACACACGGTTTAGTGAGTTGGGATGTCATCATTACTTCTGACTTACAGCGCTGCCGTTTATTTGCTTTAGAACTGTCTCAACAACTCAAATGTCCAATGTTTGAAAATGCGAAGTTTCAAGAAATGCATTTTGGCGACTGGGAAGCGGTATCAACCAAGCATATCTATGAAAACACCCCAGAGTTACTCGCACAGTTTTGGCAAAGCCCCAGCACATTTACGCCACCGAATGCAGAAAGTCTTCAGCAATTTCAACATCGGATATTAAGCGGTCTAGATGAGTTAGTCTTGCAGGCTCAACAGCATCATTGGCACCGCGTTTTATTGGTTTCCCATGGTGGCGTGATTAAATTATTAAAATGTACGGCACAGCAAAGTCACTTAGATGATTTATTAAAAATGACGGCTGAATTGGGACAATTAAATTCATTCATTGTGCAAAATCGTGCAAATATTCGTCTTTTGGAGCAAAGTGAATGACACCTTTTTGGATTGCTCTACAGTTTCTCACGACTTTCCCGATTCAACTTAAAGCGATGCCATCGAAACAGCAAAATGGACAATCTTTACTGTTTTATCCAGCGGTGGGATTGTTGATCGGTGGCATTCTTGCCTTGCTTGCTTTTACATTGCATAGTCTGCCGATTATCTTACTCAGCAGTATTTTGCTGGTAGTTTGGATTTGGCTCACAGGTGGGTTACATCTAGATGGTTTAGCCGATACGGCAGATGCATGGGTCGGTGGCTTTGGCGATGCCGAGCGTACACTTAACATCATGAAAGACCCTGCATGTGGGCCGATCGGTGTTTTGAGCCTCGTCGTGATTTGCTTACTCAAATGGTCGGCGCTTTATGTTTTGCTACAACAGCAAATGTATTTGGCATTAATTGTATTTCCAGTATTAGGTCGTTTAGCCCCTTTATTTTTGTTTTTAACAACTCAGTATGTTCGTGAAAAAGGCTTGGGCTCATCGATAGCAGCAACTATTCCACGAAAGTCGGCATACCTGGTCTTTATACTCTGCCTAAGTGCATGTTTGTATTTTAGCTGGACTGGAGTGGTGAGTATATTCGCGTTTATTTGTACTTTACTGTATTTGCGATGGAAATTTATTCAGCGTATAGGTGGCGTAACGGGAGATACAATTGGTGCAGCGATTGAAATTACAGAAGTGTCGAGTCTCTTAGCGTTTGTCATAGCACTACATTATGTAATTGCTTAGTTTTTACAGTGAAATGACTTAACTCTTGATTTAAAAAAAGCCCAGCTAATGCACTGGGCTTTTTATTTTATCCTAATAGATAAATGACCAAATGAATAAGTGATGGCCCAAGCAATACCATAAAGACCCCAGCTAGTACCATGCTCAAGCAGGCTGCAACACCTTCTTCTTTATGACGTGATAACGCCTTACTTGTACCAAATCCATGTGCAGCATTGCCAAGAGCCGCACCTTGCGCAAAGCGTGAATGCAATTTAAGCCCAGCCAAAACTAGGTCAGCCAAAGCCACGCCGGCAATCCCAGTAATCATGGTAAATAGAATCACCAATTCGACTGAACCCCCAATATTCGAGGTAAGTTCCATGGCAAAGGGGGTAGAAATGGAACGTGCCATTAAGCTATAAGACGTTTCTTGGTCAAACTGAAACAACTGTGCCAAATAAAAAGCACTGATAATTCCTGCTAACATGCCAATCACGATGCCCAAACTAATACTCAGCGCATGCTGACGGATAATTTGCCGATATTCATAGATGGGAATAGCAAAGGCCACAGTTGCCGGGCCGAGCATCCATACAATCCATTGGCTTTCTTGCATATAGGTGTCATATGAAATATGAAAGCAAAGCATGAGTATAATCAGCACAAACGGGACGAATAGTGCAGGGGAAAGAACCATATACGGTAATTTACGATGTAGCTTTTTCGCCAAAATATAACCGACAAGGGTCAGGACGAAAAACAACACTGAGATACTGTTCAACCCAAAATCGTTCATAAGGTTTTTCCTGCTGTGTTGACATCATGATCTGTCGCAGTTTGGTGTTTCGCTTTAAGTTTTGCCTCGAGTTTAAAGCCCCAATAAACCGTAAATGCTGTAAACACCATGACACAGACGGTACCCAGTACCACGGCTAAAATTAACTGCCAGCCAGAGCTGAGTAATAAATCTTGATATTTAATTAATCCAACTACACAGGGGATAAAGAATAGAACCAGTTCAGCCAAAATAAAATCTGAGCCTTGTTTAACCCATTGCATTTTAAATAAACCACTCAATAATGCGGCTAATAGCAGTAATAAACCAATTACGCCAGCAGAGATCGGCAAGTTAAACCAAGATTGAATGCAAGATCCAATCCACCAGATCAATATCAATAAACTTAGCTGCGCTAAGGTCTTGAGAAACTGGGTAAATTTGGAAGAAGATTGTGGAAGCGTATCCATGAGACAACAGCAGAATAGGAGATGACGCTATTTTAAAAGTGCATACCCTGTATAATTATGAATAATTAATTATTAATTATGCCTATATGGAATAATAATGGACATTAAAAGCTTAAAAGTCTTTGTGACCATCGTACAAAAACAGAGTTTCAGTCATGCAGCAGAAGCGCTTTTTGTCACTCAGCCGACCATTAGTAAATTAATTCGTCAGTTAGAAGACGAGATCGGCGTACCCTTATTTCATAAAGGTGAAGCAGGGCGTAAAAGGGAAGCACAGCTCACCTATATGGGAGAGCAGATTTATCAGCATGCTTTAGTGATTTTGAATGAACAACAACGGATGCTTGATACTGTCACCCAAGTTCGCGCCTTAAAACAAGGTAAATTGACCCTAGGTTTACCGCCATTGGCATCAGTGTTGTTCAGTCAGTTAATCGCGCTGTTTCATAAAAAATACCCGAATATTGAACTGAGCTTTTTTGAGGTAGGGGCGACGGGTATTGAAAGTGCCATTTTAAAAAAACAGGTCGATGTGGGGATTATTTTGGGTCACTTGAAACCGGTGTTAAGTGGTATTCCAGTGATGGAGTCACCTTTATGTTTATTATCTAAAAAAAACTCACAGTGGCGTAAGCGAAAAACCGTTTCGTTGATTGAATTAAAAGAAGAATCTTTTTTATTGTATGACGATACCTTCACACTCAATGACATCATTATACAGGCGGCAAATTACGTCGGATTTGAGCCCAATGTGGTGTGTAAAAGTAGCCAGTGGGACTTCATCGCCAAAATGGTAGATTCAAATGTCGGGATTGCACTCCTGCCTAAAATTTATTGTGAACAACTTGATGCGGCAAAATACCATATGGCTGAATTAGAAAATCCAAACCTAGACTGGAAACTCAGTATGGCCTGGAATACCACTGTTGCCATGAGTCCCGCAACGCGTGCATGGCTAGAAATAATTGAGGACAATAAAGACAAAATACATTTTTAGTTCATTTACAGATCAAGCAGATAAAATGAATGCGTTGAAACGATGGTGGATTTATGATTTGTACATCAAAGATTATTGAAAAGGATTTTGCAAAATCAACAGGCATGAATTAAATTGGGTGTTGGTCGTTATTTTTGATGGTTCATAAAATGAAATGGGATGATATAGGTCAACAACCGTGTTCAATCGCTCGTGCGCTTTCAGTGCTAGGGGATCGTTGGACAATGTTGATTATCCGTAATGCATTTATGGGCATTCGACGTTTTGATGACTTTCAACAAAATCTTGGCGTGACGCGTCATGTGTTATCCGACCGATTAAAGCGTTTGGTTGAAGAGGGTATTTTAACCAAAGTTGCTTATGTCGAGCGTCAGGAACGTTTTGAATATCGACTGACTCAAAAAGGCTTAGACTTGTATCCAATCCTTTTAGCCATGACACATTGGGCCGATCAATATATGGATCAGGGCTTGGGATCACCAGTTGAATATGTGCATCAGGCATGTGGGCAAAAATTTAAACCGGTTTTGGTGTGCTCATGTTGTGCTGAACCGATCCAAGCCAAACAGGTCAAACCGATATTTACCCAAGCCTATTACATCGCTCTAAATCAATTAAAACCTACCTAAGCTGTTTTATGGCTTTATTTAAAATGCTGATTTGCATCCATCTTGCTAAAATAGCCTAAGCGGTATTTGGGTTGCTTTAAAATCACAAACAATTTGCAGGTTTAGGGATGCCCGCTAAACGACTTAAATGTCGAGCGACCAAACCGGTGTTAAATTTGTCTTGTAACACCGCATTATTAATATCAGCGCTCACCGTTTTCATTAAAAATTTAATGAGTGGGCGAGTTGCCGGCGAGTGACCAAACTGTTGATAAAACTGTCGCACAGCTTGTAAAACTTCAAAATGCCATGGGCTTAACTCAAGATCTAAACTTTTAGCCAATTCTTGGGCAACAGTTTCATTCCAAATAGTGTAATCCACCAAATGGCCATCTTGGTCTAATTCAAGATTCATATTCATTCCAAAAGAGAAGATAGTAGTAATGGATCGCTTTTACTCAAATTATTTGAGTGAAATACATCTTTTAAATCTCAGGCATAGATCAGCAAAAGCGGCATAGTCGATTACTTTCATATGACTATAATTCATACTTTTACTTAAAATCTCAGCATCATTTTCGAGTACATAACATGTGCCAAATTGCTGAATTTGTTCATCTGCAATATGTAAGACTGCTTCACCCATTAGTATGATTGAATCTTCAGGGTTGATTAAACTGGCTAACTGCTGGATGTGCTGTAGGGTATTGGCATAGCTGGCTTGGACTAAATACAGCGTAGAATTTGACATCATCATTCCTCTTTTACCAATACAACACATGATCAAATTGTTGAATCAATTCGGTATTGAATTGAACAAACTCGAGTTCTTGTTCACTGTTGATCACAAATGGATGCTGTGAATTTTTTTGTTCAATATAAATCGGGGTGAGATCATAAAACTCAAAGCTATCAACCATGTTGGATGCGAGTTTAAATGCATGCTTGAGTTGACTAAACTCTTGTTCGGCTTGAAGTAAGCTTAGCGCAGCATCTTTGAGCAACACTTTTACGTTACAACCGAAGGTTGCAAGCACCATGGTCGCAGAAAGACTTTCATGTACTTGTAAGCTTGCAAGATTTGCATGGGTTAAAACAACCAGTACAGATTTCACGTAATTTTCCTTTTCAATGCTACAAATGCGCGGCAATCAAAATACTTAGAATTGCAATAAACGGTCAGCAGCTTGTACGGCATCAGCAAGTTCGCCTAGGCCCACAAGTTCAAATTGCTCAGCTAGATTATGTTGCTGAATATTGTGACGCTGTGCATTTTCCTGATCTGTGATCCCACGTGCGAGCGCTGCACTTACGCAAACAGGTAAACGAATGCCGAGTTTTTGCCATTCACTGCTGAGTTTGCGCTGATCATCTGGCACCCATTGCAGAGCATTTGCCACATTTACACCATCTTGATAGAAAAAAACCCGAAAGTTTTCGCCTTTCTGCTTCAACGCTTGTGCAAGACCTAAAGCATGCCAAGCCAATATTGAAGTAGGTGAGGAGGTAATTAGTAATAAAGTACTCATCGAAATTCACTAAATGAATAAACGGTCTAGATCGACAGTTTGTTCTGAGTTCAGAAGAAAAAGCTAGTATACAATGATTTACTCAATGATCTGAATATTTACAAAGTTTTGCTTATTTAGGCAGTGAAGTCATTGCCAATTTTTCTTCAAATATAACTTTTGGTTTATTTTGGATTCAGCCTCAAGCTAACACTTTTCATAAATAAACTGTGCGGTTACATACTGAAAAATCTTTATATGAATAAAACGCAATTTTTGATTTTACAGAGTGCTATGATCTTTTCATTTTTTAAACCAACTCATGAATATAGAGAAATTTAACTTAAGTTTATTTAATTCAATCAATGCTTCGGACAATGCTTTAGATTTCACCATTTCTTTCGCTATATTTATAGCCAATGATCTATTTTATATCGTGATTCTTTTGATGTTTTTGGCTTGGTTTAAAGGCAATTTTGATATCAAAAAACAAATCGTTAAAGCCACTGTGTTTACAATTGTCGCTTTTCTAATCAGCCAAGTGATTTCAAGTTTCTTTTACTATCCTAGACCCTTTGTCTTGGACGTTGGACGCACGATTATAGAACATTCACCGAATGGATCATTCCCGAGTGATCACATGCTGTTTTTTAGTACGATTGCATTTTCTTATATATTTTCAAAGCAAAAAGCTGTCGGCTATGTATTTCTCGCATTCGCTTTTCTTGTGGCATGGTCGAGAGTCTATTTAGGTGTGCATTATCCAATGGATATGGCGGGAGCGCTGATCATTGCGGTTTTGCTGAATTTTGTTGGACTGTCTTTATGGCGAAAATATGGGTCTTATTTGGTGAGCATGATCTTAAAAGTTTACGAGTTCCTATTCTCAGCCATGATTAAAAAAGGCTATATCCGCTAAATTAAGTTTGCTAGATATTTGCGATTACAAACTTTTGCTGCTGCTATAGTTACATTGCCAACATCCTGCCAGATGAATATTTCTGATGATTCATCTGGCGTTCACATCCAGATCCTATACCTCAAAAAATAGTCAGACTGCTCAATTCAATTTGCTCATTCGATAAGATCATCTCTAATATTTTGTTGCTGTGTAATATGTTTGCAGTGAGACTATTTTTAAATATCTTCTTCTAAACGCGTTCACTCAAATGCCACGAAAACTTGTGATGTCTTCAAAATGGATCGCTAGCGAGGTCATTTGTCGTAAATCAAATACAGTTAATATCCATAACTGCAACACAGTCAAAATTCTAAAGCAGTAAGATAAAACTAGAATGCTCTTGCAGATTGTTCGGCTCATGAAAAATGCTGAGGCGAAGTTTCAAAATTTAGATCTGTAGAAAAGTTGGTGACGACACCAAGATGATGCCAAAGAGTTGTAAAAGCTTGATAACTATAAGGAGTATCTAAACAATGATTTTAGTGACTGGTGGTTTAGGCTTTATAGGCTCACATATAGCCTTGAGTTTAATGGCTCAAGGTCAAGAAGTCATTATTGTGGATAATTTATCCAATGCAAATTTACAAACACTTGAACGACTAGAATTTATTTCAGGCATGTATGTACCTTTTGTCAAACTCGATATTCGAAATACTCCCGCACTCAATAAAGTATTTGAACAATATACCGTCGATGCTGTCATTCATACGGCAGGCTTTAAGTCATTGGAAGAATCCGTCCTTAAACCACTTGAATACTATAATGATAATGTCAGTTGTATCATGAGTTTGCTGCGTGCTATGCAGCGAACAGGTGTACGAACACTGATCCATTTATCAAGTTTAGCGGTATATGGACAGTCGTCGGCAGAATTAACAGAAGACACAGAAATCAATTTTACCTATCCAAATCCCTATGTGAAATCTCAACAAATGGTGGAAGAAATTATACGGGATACGGCACGTACTGATAATGAGTGGAAAATTGCGATTTTGCGTTTAGGAAACGTCGCAGGTGCATTCGAACATGCAGTTTTAGGTGAGTTTGTTGCGCCATTGCCAAAAAATATTGTGCCGCTTGCGATGCAAGTCGGGGCTTTACAACGAGACTTTATTGAACTTCGCAAACAAGCTAAAACTGAAGATGGTACTGTGGAACGGAGTTTCTTGCATGTACTCGACTGCTGTAAGGCGGTGTGGCAATGTTTGCAATGGTTGTCGCAGCAACAATTTACTTGCGAGGCCTTTAATATTTCAGGTGAATTGGTTTCGATACAGCAACTGTTGGATACGCTTTCAGAAGTGACACAGGCGGAGATTAAGACGGTCGAATCTAGTTTTTACCCAAGCCATGAATATGACCAGCTTGGGGCAAGTACACAGAAAGCGAAAAGTACTTTTGATTGGCAGCCTGAACAAGATTTAAAGAAAATGCTAGAAGATGAATGGCGTTTCTATCAACAAACATTAAGAGGGAATTAACTCGTCTTGTTTTCGGTAAATTTAATCATCGTGCATGATTTTCTTTATAAAATCACGATAAAGATTATCAAATAAACTGCTCATAATTGATAATGGTTATTATTTACAAATCTAAGCAAGTTACCTAAACTGTATTTATCAGCAGAGTTTGATTCTGCACAGACGTTCAAGTTTTATAAATAAGGATATGAGGTCATTTATGCAAACACGTATTGAACATGACACAATGGGCGATGTTGAAGTACCTAGCGATGCGATGTGGGGTGCACAAACACAGCGTAGTTTGCAAAACTTTAAAATTGGTGGTGAACGTTTACCGCGTCCAATGATTCGTGCAATGGGACTCGTCAAAAAATCAGCAGCGATTACCAACGCAGCTTTGGGTCAAATCCCTCAGGAACTTTCTGGATATATCGTCAATGCAGCCGAAGAAGTGATCTCCGGTCAATGGGATGTACAATTTCCACTGGTAGTTTGGCAAACGGGTTCAGGCACGCAAAGTAACATGAACTGTAATGAGGTCATTGCCAATATTGCCAATCAAAAACTGGGTAATCCATTGGGTTCACAAAAACCTGTGCATCCTAATGATCATGTCAATCGTGCTCAATCGACCAACGATTCTTTCCCAACTGCAATCCATGTGGCTGCAAGTCTACAAATCAATGAGCTTTTAATTCCTGCAGTAACAAAACTGCGTAATACCTTAGAAGCTAAATCTAACGATTTTAAAGATATTGTTAAAATTGGCCGTACACATTTACAGGATGCAACGCCTTTAACATTAGGCCAAGAGTTTAGCGGCTATGTTTCACAGCTCGATCATGGTTTGAAGCGTTTAAATCAAGCTTTAGAAGGACTGTATGAATTACCACTAGGTGGTACAGCGGTCGGCACAGGTTTGAATGCACATCCTGAATATGCTGTAAAAGCAGCAGCAGAACTTGCGAAGCAAACGGGTCTGCCATTTGTAACTGCGCCCAATAAATTTGAAGCACTTGCAGGACGTGATGCAGCTGTATTTGCGTCGGGTGCTTTAAAAACACTTGCTGCAAGTTTAAATAAAATCGCCAATGACGTGCGCTGGTTAGCCAGTGGTCCACGCTGTGGTTTTGGTGAGCTACGCATTCCAGAAAATGAACCAGGCTCAAGCATCATGCCAGGTAAGGTCAATCCAACTCAAAGTGAAGCCATGACGATGGTGGTTGCTCAAGTACTTGGAAATGACACAACCATTAATGTTGCCGGTGCATCGGGTAACTTTGAATTAAACGTGTTTATGCCTGTTATTGCCTTTAACCTATTGCAATCTATTCAACTCCTCGGCGATGCATGTAATAGTTTTAATGACCACTGTGCAGTAGGCATTGAGCCAAACCGTGAAAAAATCGATCATTTCTTACATGATTCATTAATGTTAGTTACGGCACTCAATCCTGTAATTGGTTATGAAAATGCTGCGAAAGTTGCTAAAACTGCATATAAAGAAGGTAAAACTCTAAAGCAAGTTGCGGTAGAACTCGGTTTAGTCACTGCAGAGCAATTTGATGAAGTGGTTCGTCCTGAGCAAATGGTTTCACCCAATACCAAATAAATTGTTTTGAGATCATTCATCTAGAGTGTTTGAAAATAAAAAGAGGGGCTGATTCATATTCAGCCTCTCTTTTTATTGGATAACTTTTTAATTCTTTTTATCGCTGAATACTGGCTAACACATATTTTTTTGAATCATAGTCATCTTGAAATGTATGTATATAAACAGGACTGTTTATTAAAAATAGGGCAACGAACAGAATGAAGAAAGGCCTGATGATGAAGCGAGTAATTCATTGGATTGGGCTTTGAATTCATTGGCACACTTGTTAAAATGCCTTTCTTTTTCTGTTTTCGTTGCTATTTGACATTTGTTTGAATAAATATTTGCAAGACAGTGTTTTATTTAAGGATTTCCCCCAATGCTCACCATCTATTTGACAGATGTCCAAAAGAACGTTCAATTTAAAGACTATCCGGGCGAGCATCCTGTTAAATTTGTTTTGAATTTTAAAAAGATTTTCCCAAGTGTTATGGAGCTTTTGCTACCAGTTTTGCCTGAAAATGAAAATCTAGAAGAAATGAGCTGGGAATCAACAACGGCAGATTTTGAAAAATTTAAATTGCTACTCAGTGGTTGGGGCGTAATCGAACTACGTTTGAATGCTATTGCCCAATATAAAGACCGTGCTTATGCAGATAACTTGGTAAAAAAAGCACAGCAAAAGCGCAAAGAATATAAAAAAGCACAGTCAAAATTACAAACTGTTGAACTGGATTATCTATTCATGCACGAAGTTCATGGTTTAATTGATGCAGAGTTGGTTGAGCTAGGTGAAAAATTCTATCTACCGACGTTACGTGAGCTTTGGAAAAACCAAGTGTCAGCGAATGTATTAGAAGCAAAATTCTAAACTGTACAAAGTTTTAGTCGAAAAATCCTCCGCTTAGGAGGATTTTTTATATGTACAGCAGAACTTCAGATTTACTTCGACAAGTGACTGTTTCATAGTGACCGATCTAGCAAGTAAAGCATTCAAAACATTTGGAAAGTCGCGAGACTTATCATTCCAAATGTTTCTGACTCATCTGCACATTTTATTTTAAAGGACCATTTTATATGTCAAATCAGTTTATTGACCTGATTAGCAAACGTCGCACTATTTATGCTATTGGGGACAATGTAAGCCAAAGCACAGAATATTTAACTGATTTGATCCAAACAGCGATTAAACAAAGCCCGTCTTCATTTAATTCACAATCTTCTCGTGCTGTTATTTTATTTAATGGTGAAAGCGAAAAATTTTGGGACTTAGTCGCTGACAAATTAAAATCTTATGCAAAAGATGAAGAAAGTGCTGCGAAGACCACGAATAAAATGGCAAGTTTTGCAGCAGGTTTGGGTACAGTTTTGTTCTTTGAAGATTTGGATGTGGTCAGTGGTCTACAAGCACAGTTTCCGTCTTATGCAGAAAACTTTCCGATTTGGGCCGAACATTCAACTGCCATTGCCCAATTTGCGACTTGGACCGCATTGCACACCGAAGGTTTAGGCGCATCATTACAGCATTACAACCCAATTGTGGATGAACAAGCGCATGCTGAATGGGACATTCCTGCGCATTGGAAACTTCGTGCTCAATTGGTTTTTGGTTCAGTGGAAGGTGAAGCGAAAGAAAAAGGTTATATGGATGATGCAGCTCGATTTAAAGTCTTCCAATAATTGCGGTGTATAGCACTCAATTTTGATAAATAAGGAACGAAATCTAAGTTCCTTTTTTTATTGCAGTTTTATTGAAATAGATAGGGTTGGACAAGATTTTCATCCGTGAAAACCTTGTCCAGATTAGCCCATTGAGGACTGAGCTAAACGGGTGACTAGAACCAACTTTCTTGCATGTTGAGGCAAGTATCATCAAGTTCTAGCAATAACTTGGCTTGGTGCTCTATTTCAGGTAATTCCCAGCGGATAAAATATTGCGCGGCTTGTAATTTACCGGCTAAGAATTGTTGATCTTCAGCTAAATCTGAATGTTCAAATTTCACAAGAGCTTGATTAGCCATTTCAAGCCATAGCCATGAAATGATGACTTTGCCCATCATGTCTAGATACAAGGCAGAATTACCCAGTACCTGATCGACACGACCTTGTGCGAGGACTTGTCCCAAACTTTGTGTGGTTTTCTTCACCGTGTTTAAATGCCCTGAAAAAATCGCTGCGAGCGCTTCCGTTTTTGGATGTTGAGCTTGATCAATCGTATTTTGCATACGTTGTAATAACAGCATCAAACCTCTGCTGTTGTGCTGCCAAAGCTTACGACCCAACAAATCCAAAGATTGAATACCAAATGTACCTTCATGGATCGGATTTAAGCGATTGTCACGATAGCATTGTTCAAGTGGATATTCACGGGTATAGCCCGCACCACCTAAAACTTGGATGGCTAAATCATTGGCTTTTGGACCATAGGCAGAAGGGAATGATTTGACGACAGGAATAATTAAGTCTAATAACAACGCACTGTCTTCATTGTTAGTGGCTTGATGTTCATCAATTAATCGTGCAGCAAATAGGCATAATGCAAGTGCGCCTTCCACATAGGATTTTTGCGCCAAAAGCATCCGTTTAACATCTGTATGTTGAATGATATTGACAGGTTTTGTGGCAGGATTTTTATCTAAAACTAAGCGGCCTTGTGGACGGTTTTTGGCATATTCGAGCGACTCTAAATAGCCACGGTATCCAATCATGGCTGCACCTAAGCCGACACCGACTCGTGCTTCATTCATCATCTTAAACATATATTTAAGACCAGCACCTGCTTCACCAATCAGATAGCCTGTACATTGGTCTTTTTCACCAAAGCTCAGTACCGTCGATGTTGTACCTCGGTAGCCCATTTTATGTAATAAGCCGGCCAGTTGAACGTCATTGGCGCCTGCAAGTGAACCATCGCTCAGGGTTTTAAACTTCGGAACAATAAACAGCGATATACCTTTCACGCCCTGAGGTGCATCTTGGATGCGAGCAAGGACCAAATGGACAATATTTTCAGTGATGTCTTGGTCACCTCCTGAAATAAACATCTTTTGGCCTTTGATAAGGTAAGTACCATCGGCTTGTGGTATGGCTTTTGTGGTCAAATCACCCAAAGATGAACCCACATCAGGTTCAGTCATGGCCATCGTTCCAGCAAAGCGACCACTGAACATATGCGGTACAAACATATCTTTTTGTTCAGTCGTACCGAAAGCTTGAATTACATTTGCAGCCGCAGCGGTTAGAAATGAATAAGCCACTGACGATGGATTTGCTGACATGAAATAAGCATTTGCAGCCATGTTAATTAAAGTCGGAAGTTGCATACCGCCTGCATCATAATCATGCTGCGCACAAAGTAGGCCGGCATCTGCAAATTGCTTCCATGCCGTTTTGACTTCTGTAATAGTTTTAACCTGTTGACCATCAAACGTAGGTTCGTTTTGATCGGCTGTTGCGTTATGGGGTGCAAAAAAGTCTTGAGCAATACCTTGTGCAGTTTCTAGGATGCTTTTGAAGGTTTCAGCATCATGCTCAGCAAAACGTGGGTTATGCGTTAAGTCTTGCGCTTTAAACACGTCAAATAGCAAAAAATTTAAATCTTTGTCATTGATTAACTGCGCCATTGATCAATCTCTAATCGGGTCGAATTTTATGGCTTAAGCCTAGCAGTTGATTTTTAGATATAAAATTGTCAATAATGACACTTAATAAGTCAAAAATGACATTTTGATAATTTGAACTTTAAATGAAGAAAATCATAATTTTAGCATTTGATGGTGCTTTGGCTTCTGCGATAACAGGGGTTGTTGATCTCTTTGCAATGGCGGGAGTCAGTTGGAACCGGATTCAAAAACAAAATGTGCAGCGGCTATTTCAGGTTAAAATTGCCTCACAACATGGTCAAGCTGTGCAATGTATTAATGGCATCAAGCTTTATGCAGATTTAGCATTTTCTGAAATAACAGATGCAGATGTCATCATTGTCCCAACGATAGGCGCGGCGATTTTAGATGTTTTAGCGCAAAATTCAGCACTGATCGAATTATTAAAAACTCGGCAATTGCAGAGCGGACTGATCGCAGGAAATTGTACGGGTAATTTTTTTCTGGCAGAAGCAGGGCTTTTAGATGGTAAGCAGGCAACGACGCATTGGGGCTTTCAGCAAATGTTTAGTGAACGCTATCCTTTGGTGAAACTGAATGCAGATCAGCTCATTAGCCATGATCAAAATATTTACTGTGCTGGAGGTGGCTTAGCATGGTTTGATTTGGGACTGCACCTAATCGAACGTTTTTATGGTTTTGAAACGGCAATCCACACGGCAAAATCATTTGTATTGGATTATCGTCGTGATAGTCAGTTGTCCTATTCATTGTTGAAAATATCTAAACCGCATCAGGATGGTTTGGTGCAAAAAGTTCAAGATTGGTTGGAACAGCATTATCATGAAAATATTGTCTTAGATGAACTTGCGGCGCAGTTTAATGTGACAACAAGGACATTGATTCGACATTTTAAAGCGGCTTTGGATATTCCTCCCAATCAATACTTACAATCAATACGGATTGAAGCTGCACGAAAGCGTTTAGAAGAAACGGGACATGCTTTAGATCCGATTATGCGAGAGGTCGGCTATAGTGACCCAAGCTCATTTCGACGGTTATTTCAAAAAAAAACGGGGCTGAGCCCCTTAGAATATCGTCGACGTTTCAGCCGACGATTTGATGTTTAATTATAGTTTAAGCAGTTCGAACAGTATAACGACCATGTAAAATGTAGTAGGCACCAATACATGCAAAGGCAGCAAATGCGCTATACAAATACAATTGTGAGTAGCCAATATGGTCGAGCAATTTACCAATAAAGTACGGTCCAAAGCCTAAGCCGGCATCCAAAAAGATAAAGAAAGTCGAAGTGGCAAAGCCCATACGTTCAAGCGGTGCACTTTTTACTGCAACTGTTTGGCAGACCGACTGAATATTGCCATAACCGAGTCCAAGTAGGCCTGCACAAAGTAAAAGCATCCATGAACTCTGAGTGATGCTGAGCAATACCAATGCCACGCCCATAATTACAAAAGCAGGGTAGATCACTACATTTTCACCTTTACGGTCCATCAACGGGCCTGTAAATGGGCGTGAAATTAAAATCGCAATGGCATACATCAAAAAGAAAAACGAGGCTGTTTCAACCAAATCGATTTCTTTGGCATAGAAGTTAATGAAAGATAAAACGCCTGAGTAGCAGATTGAAGCGAAAAGCATGATGAATGATATCGGTAATGCTTTAGGCTCTACAAATTGAGCAATCCAACTTGGTTTTTTGACGGCTTCAACAGTATCGAGGGGTTTATTGATTTTGGGTAAATCGGGCACTTGAATCAGCAAGGCAACCAATAGGCAGCTCAATGCGATAATCGTAGAAACGATAAAAATCGCATGATAACCAATATGTAACATCATCCAAATGGCAAGAAATGGCCCAATAGCCGTACCTAACGTACTACTCATGCTGTAGTAGCCAATGCCTTCACCGCGACGTGTCGCTGGTAAGATTTGGGCAATTAAGGTACCCAGCACTGTTGATGCCATACCCATCATAAAGCCATGCATAAAGCGTATGAAAAGCAACATGCCGACGCCAAACTGAATGAAGTAAAAACCAGAAAAGACTAAAAAGCCAATTAAACCAACGATCAGTGTTGTTTTACGACCAAAACGTTCTAGGAACTTACCCACCAATAAACGCCCGACCAATGTGCCGACAATGAACAAGCCTGAAACTAGACCGGCTTGAGCAGTTGTCGCACCCAATTCAGCTACCGCATAGCCCACGATCACCACAACCAAGAGATAAAAGGTTAAAACCAATTGGAAGTTAATGGCGCTGACTAAAATAAAATTTCGAGTCCAAAGTGGTGCTTTATCTTGCATGATCATCACCTACAGTGTTTTGTTCAAGTTCTTGCATGACACGGTGTAAAATTTGAATGGAGTGTTGGATATCTTGGCTAGCTAATGGCGCGATCAGGCGCTGCTCAAAGGTATCTATGTCTTTTGCACATTGCTGAAATAACTCACGTCCAGTCTCGCTGAGCATCATTTTCTTTTGACGTTTATCGTCAGTTTGTACATGACTCAAAATATCCATCTGCGCAAGAATTTTGACACGCTTAGTGATGGATGGCTTGGATACGTTTAAATATTCAGCCATTTCAATAGATGTACAAGCGGTTTTTTCACGGATGACAAACATGACTTGCCAAAGCGAATAGTTCAATTGATAGGGCAATAAAATCGTGTTGATTTCATCACTCATCAGACGCGCACAGCGCAGAAGTGAAGAGCGGAAACATAATGAGGTATTCATGATAGTTAACTAGGGTAACTAAATTATCGCAACTTTAAGCCTAATTTATTTTGAATTCAAGTGAACAACTCAAAGCATAAAAAACAGGTATAAAAAAACCTGTGCGCACACAGGTTTTCTTGCATAACATTTCATTTAAAGTTTATCGTTCAATGCATATCGTTGAATTGATACCTTAAACAATACGTGTTTATTCTACAGAAGCTTCTGCAGCTGCAATTGCAGCATCTTCCGCTGAACTGTCTGCATTTTCTGAAATTTCTACACTTTCACCATCTGCATAAGCAAGTTCTTCACCTTCTGATTCAGCTTGCTCTAAATAAGCTGCAAGTTGTTCATCTGTTAATTCTTCAGGTTCACCTTCAGACATCATTGCTTGTTCTTGTAATTGGGCTTGTTCTAAATTGCTCATCATACTTTGCATATTGAACATCAATGGGATCATGACCAATAAATAAACAATCATCAGGATTAGATACAATGACCCAATAACTTTCTCTGTTTGTTCCGTTGGACGTTTAAAGCCATATTTATTTTCACCATCAGTGCCTTTTGCAGCCATCACATAAATGCTAAAGATGGTACCGACGAGTGGGATGAGAAAAATTAAACAGAGCCAACCGCTTTTATTTAGATCATGTAAACGACGAATCGTAATGCAGATCATTGCGACAAACATTGCAACGATGGAAACGACAATCAGAGCGATTGCACTGAGCCCTAAGAATGAATTAAAAAGTGAATCAATACTACGTTCTGCTGAATTGAAAAATGCAAAAAGACCCAGCGCGACGCTGATGCCCAATAGGCAGGTATAAATCATACTAATGATAAATAACCACGCTAAATAGGACAGGCGGCCAAAACGTCCCTCAGGAGACAGGGGATGATCGGCTTTTTGAATTTGAGGCTGAATATTTTGATCTTGTTGAAACGGATTCAATTCGCTTGAAGTAAGTTCAGTCATTATTATTCCAATTTTAATTATCTAATTTATTTTCTATACCCAAAAGGGCAGCATTATTGTATAGCGAAGTAAAAAAAGGTCAAATATTAGATATGGCTAAGTCATCAAATATTCCTTAGCCATGCTGTAATGTGGTCTAGAGCCTATGTAATTTACGATACTCTTTAGGGCGCATTGGACGACTGGCTTTCCACAAACCTTTCTTTTGTTTACGTGCTTTGCTTTGTAAATTCATCATATAGTTCAAATGCTTTTGGTCACGGATGTATTCTTCGTATACCCACGCAGCCCCACGTTTTACCATCTCTTCATTCATGCATTTACGATAGCGATAAATGACCCCAACGCAGCGGCCATAACGGTCTACATCTGTGATTTTTACGCGAACAAATTTCTTGTAAACCATGGATTTGATCAGGCGTGCAGACTCTTTACCGTAGGCTTGTGTCGATTCTGGGGCATCCACATAAGCAAAGCGAAGTTTGGTTTTAGAACGTCTTAGATTCATCCGATAGCAGGTGAGGGTATCGCCATCACTAATATCGGATACACGGCAGAGGTAAGATTTTCCTTTCTTAAAAGGCTGGAAAAAATCCTTTAAGAAAATGGTGACTTTATAGAGAACATAAACTGTGATCAGGCACAGTACTGCACCTAAAGCCATGAGCCAATTCGCGGAGAGATTTGAAAGCATACAAAATGATATGAACGAGCTCATATCGCATAAAAACAGGAATTTAGATTTTATAAGAACTCATGATTTATGGCTGTCGAATAAACCGACGGTCAGTTAAAAATACCATAAATAATCAGCATTTGATCTATAAATATACAGCAAGTTTCATCACGCAAAATTCAATCTAAATCCATGTAAATAGCCTAAGCAAATATTTTAGAAATTTCGCTTCGCAAAAAAACATGCCGTGAATTTAATTCCAAATCATTATGCCAATACATTCCTAGTTTAATTTTCGGCAAGTCTACAGGTACATCAAAAATATTCAGTTCGGGAGCAACATGTAAATGCGTCAAAATATTTTGCGGAATCGTTAATATTGCCTTGGGTTGCTGTGCCAAAATTTGTAGCGCAGTAGAGTAATGCTGACAGCGTAAAAAAATCTCTCTAGAGTGTTTTTTACGATTTAAATAAATATCCTCGACTAATACACCTGCACGTCGGGAAGAAACCCCAATGTGAGGAGCAGAAAGATAAATAGACTCATCCATCTTAGGGTGTTGACTACAAATCACGAATTGGTCTTCAACTAAGGTTTGAAAATTAATCTTTTCACCAAAGTTTTGCTCAAGGTCAATCGCAAAATCAATTTGCTGTGCAGCAAGGTCAGCCACAATGGTTTTGCGGTCTAATTTGATACTGGAAAATTGAATCTGAAACTGCTGCTGTTGAAAGTGTTCAACTAACTTGGGAAAAATGATCGGTTCAATTTCATCATGTACCGCAATTTTCAAGCTCTGTACCATTGAAGGAGTAAATTGTTGTTTTTGGATAGAAATGCTTTGAATCGCAATAAGCGCATTTTTAATTACTGGATAAATCTGCTCAGCAAATGGGGTCGGAAGCATTTTTGCTCCAGCACGTACAAATAAGTCATCTTGTAAATGTTGTCTTAACCGTTGAAGTGCATGACTCGCTGCAGACTGAGTAATACACAAAATTTGCGCAGCTTTTGAAATGCTTTTTTGTTCATAAATTGCGATATACAGCGGATATAAATTGATATCCATACGGTGGAAAACACCCATATCGATGACGGTATTTTTATGAATACTATTCATGTTCATCTATTGAATTAAATCATTTTGTTCATATTAGATTTCAGGTTATGGTGTTGTAAAGCGTAAAGAACATAATATTTAAAGGATATTGTCATGTTTGAACTTTCAGCACGTGCACAAGATTATATTGAAAGAACAAAAAAATTTATTAAAGATGAAATTGAGCCTGTAGAAACTGAGTTTTGGGCAGAAGTTCATGAGTTGAACCAAGGTGGCGATTGGACCAAATGGCAATGGCCGGCACAGTTAGAGGTTTTAAAGGATAAAGCCAAAGCTGCAGGCTTATGGAATATGTTCTTACCTTGTCCTGAACTTGGGCAAGGCTTATCTGTACAAGAATATGCGCACATCGCAGAACTTTCAGGCCGTAGTTTACTTGCACCTACAGTATTCAATTGCAATGCACCAGACAGCGGCAATATGGAAGTGATTTGGCGTTATGGTACCGAAGAACAAAAGCAGCAATGGTTAACACCATTACTGGACGGAAAAATCCGTTCAGTATTTTGTATGACAGAACCTGCTGTTGCTTCAAGTGATGCAACCAATATGGAAGCAACGGCTGTCGTTGAAGGCGACGAAATTGTGTTGAATGGACGTAAATGGTGGTCTTCAGGTTTAGGTGATCCAAATGCCAAAATCATTATTTTTATGGCGCATACACCAGATGAAAGCAAAGACCGTCATCATCAGCATTCAATGGTTTTAGTACCAGTTGAAACTGCTGGAGTCAAAATCGAACGTATGCTTCCAGTATTTGGTGACTATGATGCACCACATGGACATGGTGAAATTAGCTTCACAAATGTTCGTGTTCCTGTTGCAAATTTCATTGGCGGAGCAGGTCAAGGTTTTGAAATTGCACAAGGTCGTTTAGGCCCAGGCCGTATTCATCATTGTATGCGTTGTATTGGTGCTGCCGAAAAATCGCTAGAACTGATGATTGACCGCGGTATGAGCCGTACTGCTTTTGGTAAAGAAATTTTAAAACTTGGTGGCAATTTAGAACGCGTAGCAGAAGCACGTGTTGCGATCGATCAGGCACGTTTACTGACCCTTTATGCAGCATATAAAATGGATACTCTAGGGAATATGGCTGCATTAACCGAGATTTCTGCAATTAAAGTAGTTGCGCCGAGTGTCTTAGAAAAAGTTGTCGATATGGCGATTCAAATCCACGGTGGTGCTGGGGTTTCTCGAGATACACCGCTCACAGGTTTCTTTGCGCAAGCACGTTCACTACGTCTAGCTGATGGCCCTGATGAAGTGCATAAAGGTATGATTGCTAAATTAGAATTGGCAAAGCGCGGTTACAGCAGCCGCCGTAAAAAATAAACAAGTTGTAGTCACATATTTGGCATGGCAACCCCGAGTTGTCCATGCTATAAATCTATAGAAAATTATATTTTTATCATCATGATAGATTCAAGTTTAGGAAGAAAAGCATGTCAGTGATCGATGTAGGCGGTTCAGTTCGTGAGGGTGAAGAACTGGATGTCCGTGCTGTAGGTAATTGGTTGATTGAACATGGCGTTGAAATAGAAGGGCCTGTTGAAGTCACTCAATATTCAGGTGGTGCATCAAATTGGACTTATCGCTTAAAATACGACAATGCTGATTTAATTTTACGTCGTCCACCGAAAGGCACCAAAGCCAAGTCTGCACATGATATGGCACGTGAGTATAACGTTCAGAAGGCATTATCTGAATTTTATCCTGTACTCCCTGAGATGGTGGCACTATGTCAGGACGAATCAATTATTGGCTGTGATTTCTATGTAATGAAACGCGTAGAAGGTATCATTCCACGTGCAAACTTACCCAAAGAAATTAATTTTGATGAAACTCAAGTTCGAGCGTTGTGTACCAACGTCATCGATAAGTTAATTGAACTGCATCAAGTGCCTTATGAAGGCACCGCTTTAGAAAAAATAGGCAAGGGCGACGGATACTGTCGTCGTCAAGTGGAAGGTTGGGACGCACGCTTTGAAAAAGCCAAAACATTAAATGTTCCTTCTTTTAAATATGTCCGTAATTGGCTCAAAGACAATATTCCTGCTGACTCTAAAACCTGTGTAATTCATAATGATTGGCGTTTTGATAACGTGATTTTAGATCCAAATGATCCTACCCAAGTGATTGGCGTATTGGATTGGGAAATGGCAACACTTGGTGATCCATTGATGGACTTAGGTTCGGCTTTGGCGTATTGGGTTGAAAGTGGCGATAACGCAATTTTTAAAGCCACACGCCGTCAACCGACTAATCTAAAAGGCATGTTTAGCCGTAAAGAAGTGGTTGAATATTACTTAGAAAAAACTGGGCTTCAAACGGACAATTGGACATTTTATGAAGTGTTCGGCATTTTTCGTTTGGCTGTGATCGCACAGCAAATTTATTACCGCTACTACCATAAACAAACCAATAATCCCGCATTTAAAGATTTTTGGATTGTGATCCATGCTTTACATATTCGTGCATTAAAACTTATTGGTTTGCAAAAACTTGAAGCCAATGACGTGGCACAAAAATATATTGAAAAAATGAAGGATATTTTAGGGAAATGACCACGATATATTTAATTCGGCACGGTCAGGCTTCTTTTGGTGCAGAAAGCTATGACAAGCTTTCTCCCAACGGTGAGCTACAGGCTAAGGTGCTGGGACAGTATTTCGACCGTATTTTAAAAGAAAGTCCTTATGTGGTTGCGGGCTCAATGCAACGTCATCAACAAACAGCCAATCTTGCATTGGCTGAATGCTTTCCAGAAGCACAAGTTGATACAGATAACGCGTGGAATGAATTTAATCATCAGCAAGTTTTTGCTCAATATGAACCTCGATTTAACCAGCCGCATTTATTAAAAGAAGATGTATCTAAGCATGAAAACCCGCGTGCTTATTTATCTAAAATTTTTGAAGGTGCCATTGAACGTTGGACAGGCGGAGAATTTCATCATGAATACGATGAATCTTGGCCACATTTTAAAAATCGAGTCGAAACAGCGCTAGATAAGTTATGCAGTCAACTGGCTGAAACCAAACCGCGTTATGCCGTTGTGTTTACTTCAGGTGGAGTGATCTCGGTTGCAGTAGGTAAAATATTAGGGCTGAGTCCAGAAAAAACATTTGCACTCAATTGGGCTATTGCCAATACCAGTATAACAACACTGCGTTTAGTCGGAAATGAACCGCAATTACTCAGTTTAAATGAACACCATTTTATAAAAGCAGTTGATCCAAATTTATTGACTTGGATCTAAGATAAACAAAGGAATTATCATGGCTAAAACAATTTTAATTACAGGTGCAAGCTCGGGAATTGGTGCAGGAATGGCACGTGAGTTTGCACAAAAAGGCTATAACTTGGCCATTTGCGCACGTCGTTTAGAGCGTCTAGAAACACTAAAACAGGAATTGGAAAGCCAATATGGCATCAAAGTGATTGCGAAAACCCTCGATGTCACAAATTACGATCAAGTGTTTGAAGTGTTCCGTGCCTTTAAAGCAGATTTTGGCAGTATTGACCGTGTTATTGTCAACGCAGGTGTTGGTGAAGGCCGTCGTATTGGTAAAGGTAATTTTGAAATTAACCGTGCGACAGTTGAAACCAACTTTATCTCTGCTTTGGCGCAATGCGAAGCTGCAGTTGAAATTTTCCGTAGCCAAAATGCAGGGCATTTGGTGGTGATTTCTTCAATGAGTGCTATGCGCGGCATGCCTAAACATTTAACGGCTTATGGTGCAAGTAAAGCAGGCGTTGCTGCTCTAGCTGAAGGTATTCGTGCAGAGCTGATTGATACCCCAATTAAAGTAACGACTATTTTCCCTGGTTATATTCGTACGGAGATCAATGAAGGTGCGAAAAAACTGCCATTTGAAGTCGATGAAAAAACGGGTTCACATCTTTTAGCAAAAGCCATTGAGAAAGCACCGGTTAAAGCCTATGTACCACAATGGCCGTGGTTGCCTTTAGGTCTTGCGATGAAAGTATTGCCATTGAAGATCGTGAATAAATTGGGTTAAACCTTTATGTAATAATAAAGCTCCAATATTGGGGCTTTTTTATTCTCAAATGATCTTCACCATCCTCTGTAGGTTAAAAAGGAATACATAAAACCTGTGATGAAAAGACATTAAAAGCAGCCGATTTTGCAAAGAAAAAATGGAGTAATTACTCAGATTATTTATAAATAAGATATTGAAAATAAATAAAATGTTGAATATTTGAACAGACGATGATTTGTTCTCAAAATAGCGATTTCCTTTTTTTTAATTTGCTTTAATGTACAACTGTTCATTAATTTTTAGGTTTGTACTATGTCTATGTCTTCCGATATGACAGATCAACAGCGAATTAACAAAGTCAGAACTGTTGTAACGAAAGCTGGTGAAGACTTACGTCAACAGTATCCCATTTTAAAACATCAAAACTTTATAGGCGCAGCCATCCTTATTTTTGCGCTACTAGGAATGTTGGGTTCAGCGTGGGCGTTTGCTGTTGGCATTTTACCGGCATGGGCTTGTGTGATTTTAGTGGCGATGTTTGCTTCACTGACACATGAATTAGAACATGACCTGATTCATTATATGTACTTTAAAAAGACGCCGTGGGCTCACCATCTCATGTTGGCCTTGGTGTGGTTAGCACGTCCGAATACCATTAGTCCTTGGGCACGTCGTCGTTTGCATCTCAACCACCATAAATATTCAGGTTCAGAATACGATTTGGAAGAACGGGGCATTAGTAATGGCATGGCGTGGGGTTTACGTCGTATATTGGTCATTAGCGATCAATTGATGACGGTTTATTTGCGCCCATTTCAAATGTTCAAGATGATTAGGACATTCATTGAAAAACAACCTGAAAAAGAACGTAAAACGGCATTGTTCTCTCAATTGACTGGATTTTTTCCTTTAAGTTTTGTTTATTACGGCATTTGGTATGTATTTGTCATTTATCATGTGGTGAATGGTATTGCTCCCATGTTAGGACAAAGTATTAGTTGGTCAGTCAATTTAGTGAAATTAATTCCAACGATTAATTTTTTAGCTGTGATTTGGATTATTCCGAACTTTATACGTTCTTTCTGCTTACAATTTATCAGCTCAAATATGCATTATTATGGCGATATTGACCCACGCGATGTTATTAAACAAACTCAGGTGTTAAATCCGTGGTGGTTGTTCCCAATGCAATTATTTTGCTTTAACTTTGGTTCGACCCATGCCATCCACCATTTTGTGGTCAAAGAGCCGTTTTATATTCGTCATCTAACCGCAAAAACTGCACACCAAGTCATGCGTGAGGTTGGTGTACGTTTCAATGATTTTGGAACCTTTAAACGCATAAATCGCTGGAATTAAATCAGTACTAGCTTCAAAAAAAGCCCTCAATTGAGGGCTTTTTTATGATCTAAACTTTTATAAATTACTTGTGTGCAAAAAAATGCTTGAGCGCATCTTGCAAGGCAACTTGCCATACCGCGTAGGAATGTCCGCCGATATATGATTGGTAATGCACATCATGACCTTTATTTTTTAAATCGGCTGCAACAATAGGTGAAGTCTCTAAAATACTCAGTTCATTATTATTTCGAGAGTTTTCATAACTATTGGCAGTAATAAACCAATGCTGTTTAGGTTGTGAGGTTTTATCACGAATGATTTTACTCATGCCATTAGGGAAGTCTGTCGGCGCATTTTGCCACCAAAATGATCCAGATAACGGTACGACATGACTAATTTGATTTGGATTTTCTAAGGCTAAATAAGCTGAACTTAAACCGCCAAGACTTGACCCAAGTAGTACCGTTTTCTTCGAATCGACTTTTGCAGGTGCATTTTTTTGAATCCAAGGCATCAGTTCATCACTAAAAAAAGCTGAAAATTTAGTATTTGGTGTTAATTCTTTCGGTCGTTCCTGATCGTTCGGTGGAGAAACAAATATGACTTGAATTGGCGGTAACTGACCTTGCTCAACTAATATATCTAATGCCTTTGGAGCATTCAGCAACTCGTTATATTGCTGACCATCAAAAAATATAGCGGTGATATAGCTTTGATTTTTCTTAGCTTTAGATTGGTAAATTTGGATTTTACGTGAGTTATTCAAAATTTTGCTGTCTAAAGCAAACTCTTGTAATTGGGGCGGGTTCACATTTGGATATTGTTTTGGATCAATAAAAGGCGCGGCATCTTTAAGCGCCACTAAATTTTCATTACGCAAGCCTGATGTGTCATCACTTGCGAGATAAGTGTTTTTGTTGAAAGGATCAATGCGTTGTACTTGTATCACAGCACGACGCTGCGTTCTTGATTCTTTAAGTTTAGGATTCAGATGCGGACAATAATTTGACAGATAACCTTCTAAGTTCGGTAAGTCGACAGCAAAGCTATAACTGCCAATATAACGATGATCAATAATCGATTCTTTAAACCAAATATCGGTATTTGGTAGGCGTGTTAACCATTCATGGTCATTACTCGGGCCACCAATAAGGCGTACATTATGCTGCGCACCTTTCCATAAAAAAATTATACGGTCATGTTTTTCATCATAGTTTTCAATGATTGGTGTACCTATAAGCTCTACACGCTTCCAAAAATCTTCAATAATTTGAGCATGTTGTTTTGGATTTTGATTTAACTGATGTTGTAGGTTTAATAATATTTGGCTTTGCGCTTTGACATCTTCACATGCAGCAGCATAGGGAAAATGTTTTTTTTTTATTGTATCGGTTAAAGCGGGTGAATTTTGAGTTTGGGCAAAAGCAGAAGTAACAGCAAAGCTAATTGAGCAAGCTAAAAAAAATGGGGAAAGTTTTTTCATTGAAATAATAAAATAGGTAGAATGAAATCAGATAAATGATAATCATTATTAATAGAAAAAACTAGCAATATGCCGCAGAATGGTGCTTTTAAAAAAAGAAAATGTAGAAAAATAACAATAGAGTCAATGCTTTGTTTTTTAAACTAATTAAAATAATGCAGTCGACAAGCTCTCAATCATTGCTAAATATTATGCTACTCAAAGTATCAACACTGCTGCTGTTACCTGCATTACTGATCCAAGGTTACCGTGTGAAAAAAAATACCCCACGTTTAGCAGAACCGGTGGGAGAGCGCTGTGGAATAATTGGTCAGGGTAATCGGCCATTATCGGTATTAATACTAGGTGATTCAGCAGCAGCAGGTGTCGGCGTCGAGCATCAGTCGGATGCGCTATTGGGACAATTGCTTAAAATTTTATCGCCTGATTATCAAGTTCACTATTGCCTTGAAGCCACAACGGGACATAACAGCCAGCAAATCATCAATGCTTTGGACAATGTCACTACGCAGAACTTTAATGTCGTGATCAGCTCTGTTGGTGTCAATGATGTCACAGCTTTAAAACAGCCAGACCAATGGTTGAACCTCCAGCAGCGTTTATATCAAGCTGTCGAGGAAAAGTTTCATCCACAGCTATTGATCATTTCAGGTGTGCCACCAATGGATGCGTTTCCAGCTTTACCGTTTCCATTGTCATGGCTGTTTGGACAATATTCTCAGAAGATGAATGCGCTGTTAAAAAATTTTATTAAAACAAAGCCTAATACGAGGCTAATTGAATACGATTTACAAGAATATCGTGAAAAAAATTTACAAATGGCAAAAGACGGCTTTCACCCGAGCAAAGAAATTTATCAGTTATGGGCTGAAAAAATAGCAAAACAAATCACTGAACAATTTTCATAGACATTTTATGATTCAACCACTGGGCGAAGTTAAATCTACATGAGCAAAGATATTTCCGACGCGAATCCGCAAATCGAAACGCATCCTTTAGCGCCATTTTTGCCATCAAATGGGAAACTCTTGATGCTAGGGAGTTTTCCGCCACCTAAAATACGCTGGAAAATGGATTTTTATTATCCAAATTTTCAAAATGACATGTGGAAAATCTTTGGCCTATGTTTTTTTCAGGATAAAAATCATTTTCTCAATCTAGAGAGCAAAACTTTTAAAGAACAGCTCATTCGAGATTTTTTAAATGAAATAGGCATAGGCATTTTTGATACGGCCTATCAAGTGATTCGTTTGAAAGGCAATGCGTCAGACAAGTTTTTACAGATCCATCAGCAAACCGATATTGCGAAGCTTCTTACGCAGATGCCGAATTGCCACAGTATTATGACGACGGGAGACAAGGCGACTGATACTTTGATGCTCTCGATGCCAGAAAATACGGAAAAACCACACATTGGGCATGCTGTTCGTACCGAATTTGCAGGCAGAGATTTGACTTTATACCGCATGCCATCATCATCTAGGGCTTATCCACTGGCACTGGAAAAAAAAGCCGAAGCCTACCAAAGCTTATTTAAAGATATAGGCTTCCTTTAAGTAAGTTTTCGGATTTATGAAATGCCTTGAATAAAATTTCTTATTTAAACAGGCAAACATTCAATGATTAAAACGTGGCATCTTAATAATGGATAAACATCAACTCCTTAGCCATCATATTCAACATAATCCCAAAGGTTTAAACGCGCTTTAATTTCTTTGCGAATATGAGGCAGCATAGGTAGTAAAGTACCATCGATCCATAAACTCAGTGTCTGAGATGAAACTTTTTTGTTTGCATCATCTAAAATTTGTGCGCCTTTCACGATCACCAAAGTTTCTTCGCTAGCTGCAGTTTCAATGCCTTTAAATAAAAGCTGTAATTCATGACCTGTATCTTGGATTAACCATTCCAACTCAATTTGGATATTGTGATTAGATTTAAGCACAGCTTGCCCTTCAATCATGTCATTGTCAGATAAGCAGTCATGCTCAACCCGAACTTTCGACAAAAACCATTCTTGATGACCAAGTTCAGGAAGTGTCGTAAAAGGCGTTAAAATATCACTTAAATTAAATTGGCGGCTTAAATCAAAAAATTGCATTAGAAAACTTTAGGAGGAGATAAAACAAAATAAGAGGTGGATGTTAAAGCATCATCAAGTGTGAGTAAAACCTTTGCTTTTATTGAGATATTTTATGTATAAATAGCATTCAATCTATCTAAATTAAGTCTAAGAAAATGAATTGTGAAAATAATAAACACATAACCGATGTGCCCAGCCCTATAGACTTAAAAGATACAATCGAAGCTAAACAATGGGCCGCTGAAGTGAATCTTAAACGACCGTGGCGTTATGACATCTTTCAAATGTATGTTGACTCTATTTGGGCTTTCAACCCGAATGCCCGTGTACTTGAACTGGGTTCAGGTCCAGGTTATTTGGCTGAATTTTTAATTAATCATTGTCCAAATATTCACTACACAGCATTTGATTTTTCCGAAGCTATGCATGACTTGGCAAAAGGAAAACTAAGTGTAGCGCAACGCTTAAAATGCAATTTTATAACAGGGGATTTCAAACAATCGGATTGGGAAAAATCTCTTCACTTCAATGAAAAAAGTACCTTTGATGTGATTATTATTCATCAGGCCTTACATGAATTGAGACATAAGGCGTATGCAGCAGAGTTTCATCGGACTGTAAAAACGTTGTTAAATACACAAGGCGTGTATTTTGTATGTGATCATTTATATGCAGCACATGCTCAGCAAAATCATGAGTTGTATAAGTCAGTTGAGGAACATTTAGCAGCGCTTAAAGCAGCCAATTATGGCCAAGTGGAATGTCTTGGCGAAATCAATGGTTTGGTTATTTTCAAAAGCCAGCACTCATATAAACGAGACTGACCAAGAACATCTTCGACTTGATCGAACTTTTCAGATTATTTCAATAAATAGCCTCGATGAGGAAAATTTAATCATTTAGCAGTGCATTGTCATTACATCATCCATTCAATCGGGAGGTATGACACTGCTTTTATGCTAAATCTTTGGAATCGGGTTGTTTCAGGTTCATGGGTATAGGTTTTGGTTTTTCCATTTTTTTGATGCTCTAACCAAATGATTTCGCCATTTTTATCTAGTTTTAATTCATACGCAATTTGCGGTAAGTATTGGTTTAATGCGGCAGAAATATCATTTTGTAATCGATCAGATTTCACGACAAGGCCAACTTCCGAATTTAAATTTGCGGAACGTGGATCAAAGTTAAACGATCCAATAAACACCATTCCGTCGATATCGAAAAATTTTGCATGCAAACTAGAGGCATTTTTGCCTTTTGCAGGGATGATATTTCCCGTCATGACCTCATACCATGTGCGTTTTGAACGCTCTATATAAGGTTTAAATTCATATAGTTTCACGCCATTTTCGAGTAAATCTTTGCGATATTTTTGATAAAACGCATGAACGACAGCGACGTCATTGGCTAAAAATGAATTGGTTAACACACGGACTTCTACATTTTTGCCTGCAAGACCCGTCAGAAAGTCAGTTCCTTGTTGCGTGGGAACAAAATAAGCTGAAACCAATTCCATACGTTCCTTGGGCTGTCCCATCAAAGTAGAAAATTGGTTATAAATTAATTCTTGCTCTTTAGCCTCACCACGAATTTTATTCGGACTATCTGCAATAAAATGAGCTTCAGCCCAGTTCACCGGTCTAAGTTTAAGCTGAGCCGCCAGTTGTTGCTGTGCATAGTTAATGCGCTGTTGATCTTTAGTCAACGTTGTAGAGTTTTCTTGGTACGTTTGTCTTAATTGATTTAAGTCTTCTTTTGTACCTGCACCAATCCATTGCTGAACAGAATAACTTAAATCATCATTCCAAAAGTTCAAAAACACTTGATTGGCTTGTTGAATGGCTTCCCCATAGAAAAGGATGTCCAAATCTGTAAATTGAAAACTTTCACTGGCATCAAAATATTCATTACTGATGTTACGACCGCCAGTTACGCCCATAAAACCATCGGCAATAATTAATTTATTATGCATACGATGGTTAATGTGCTTTAAGCGAAATCCATAATCAATGACACGTAATTTTCTAAATTTATAGGGATTAAACAGTTTGATTGAAATGTTGGGATGAGCTGAAAGGGCTTGTAAGGTCGGATCGAGTTTCGTCCCGTTTTGATCATCAATTAGTAGCCTTACTTTTACCCCACGGTCAGCGGCATGCAGTAATTCTTGAAACATCAGATGCCCAATAGCATCATTTCCCCAAATGTAATATTGCAAATCGATGGTGTATTTTGCATTTCGAATTAAATGTAGGCGAGAAGCAATGCTTAAGAAAGCATCATCTAAGGCTAAATAAGCCGTTTGTTTTTGTTTTAATTTTTCAAAATCCGTAGCAGACGTAATCCATTTTTCTGCATGTGATTGTATAGGGACATCTTTTTTTGACTGATTGCTAGGTAAGCTGCATCCAGTTAATAGGCTGATCGAAACAGTTAAACCGACAGTACAACTTATTTCACGTAATTGTATCATTCGAATAGCATTAATCATTCCTTGAAAAAATTCATCATAACATCATGTTTTAAGGTTGTATCTAGGCTTAAAAAGAGGTTACTGTAGCTCATCTGTTACTATAAGCCATACAGGATGTTTTTAGACATGAAATCACGTGCAGCCGTTGCTTTTGGACCGGGTCAGCCTTTAGAAATTGTTGAAATTGATGTGGCACCACCTAAAGCAGGTGAGGTTTTAGTCAAAATTAGCCATACAGGTGTGTGTCATACAGATGCATTTACATTGTCGGGTGATGATCCTGAAGGCGTATTTCCAGCAATTTTAGGGCATGAAGGTGCAGGTGTTGTGGTTGAAGTCGGTGAAGGTGTGACTTCAGTGCAACCGGGTGATCATGTTATTCCACTTTATACCGCAGAATGTGGTGAATGTTTATTCTGTAAATCGGGTAAAACAAATCTTTGTGTATCTGTACGAGCGACACAAGGGAAAGGTTTAATGCCGGATGGCACAACACGTTTTTCTTATAATGGTCAGCCGATTTATCACTATATGGGCTGTTCAACATTCTCTGAATATACTGTGGTTGCAGAAGTTTCTTTGGCAAAAATTAACCCTGAAGCGAACCACGAACATGTATGTTTGTTGGGTTGCGGCGTAACAACAGGCCTTGGTGCAGTTAAAAATACCGCTAAAGTTCAGGAAGGTGACTCAGTTGCAGTCTTTGGTTTAGGTGGTATTGGTTTGGCTGTGGTACAAGGTGCTAAAAAAGCCAAAGCAGGTCGTATCATTGCCGTAGATACCAATCCTGACAAATTCAAACTGGCTGAAGAATTTGGCGCTACAGATTTTGTTAATCCAAAAGATTATGATCGTCCAGTTCAAGAACTGATTGTAGAAATGACGGGTTGGGGCGTCGACCATTCATTTGAATGTATTGGCAATACCAATGTGATGCGCTCTGCTTTGGAATGTGCTCACCGTGGTTGGGGGCAATCTGTGATTATTGGTGTGGCAGGTGCAGGTCAAGAAATTTCAACCCGTCCATTCCAATTGGTTACAGGTCGTACTTGGAAAGGCACTGCTTTCGGTGGTGTTAAAGGTCGTTCACAATTACCGGGTATGGTAGAAGAAGCCATGTCAGGCGAGATCAAACTTGAACCATTCGTGACCCATACCATGGGGCTGGATAAAATCAATGAAGCCTTTGATTTAATGCATGAAGGTAAATCAATTCGCTCTGTTATACATTTTGAAGATTAAACTTTGATTTAAATATTAATGCGTTAATTTTCACTATTTAAAAACTAGGCTTTTGCCTAGTTTTTTTATTTGTGTCGTTATAACAAATCAAAACTTCAAATTAGGATTTGCAAAAAGTGACAGATTGTTAGACATAAAATGATAAAAAATGCCAAATGATAGATTTTGTCCCGAATTCACATGGTGGGAAATTAGCACTAAACATAAGGTAAGCATAATTTAAAAACAAATGTATATTAATGCATTATCCGAGGCAAAAAATGACAACTACAAGTTACAAGCCTGAGTGGATTCGGGAAGATTTTATTGATTTTATTGCAGAAAAATTTGATGCAATTTGGGCCTACAAACGTGTAAAAGCACAATTGGTTAAATCACGTTGTGTGGGAATCGGGTTTTATGAACTGAGTTTTTTAGCGAATCACAACTTTAAAGTAGCAAACTATCGACCAGGCCAATGTGTTCTGGTGACAGTGGTCAAAGATGGTGTACGTCATCAACGTAGCTATAGCATCGTCGAAATCAATACATCAGGTCATGTGGTGATTGCAGTTAAACAGCAAGGCAACGTGTCCAATTGCCTGACGCAATTAAAAACAGGTGATGTTGTTGAATTATCGCAACCGCAAGGTGAGTTTGGCCTAAAGCTAAATTCGGATCGACCAATTTTACTGCTTGCTTCAGGTAGTGGCATTACCTCAATCATGGCTTTGTTTAAACAAGCGATTCAGCTTGGGCGTACGGTTGACCTGATTTACTTCAATCGAGATGATGCGTATTTGGATGAATTGATTCAACTAGCGAAGCAATCAAACCATGCACACTTACATGCGATTAATACGCTGAAAACTAAATTACATATCTCACCAGAGGTGCTAAACCACATGGTTCCTGATTTTAAGCAGCGAGATTGCTATGCCTGTGGTGCAACGCAAATGATGCAAAGCATTGAGCAATTGTATCGTGAGTTAAGGCTTTCAGAATATTTAAATACTGAATATTTTCAGATGATTGCTGATGATTCAGTACCTGCTCAACCTGTTACTTTTAGTTTAGCCCAGCAAGATTTTTTGGCAGAGGGAAATTTACTGGAAAGTGCTGAAAAAGCCGGTTTAAAACCTGCGCATGGCTGTCGGATGGGTATTTGTAATACCTGTTCGTGTACCAAATTACAGGGTTCAGTGAAAAACTTACTCACTGGCGAAATTGATCATGCGAATAACACACAAATCAAGTTATGTGTCTCTCAGGCAATTTCACCCGTACGCATTCAACTCTAACCCAAGCCGCATAAAAACAAATCAGGGGCGTCATCATGAATCAATCGATATATATTAGTCCGAATAGTAAGTCACGTTATTTATCACCCGAACAAACTGCTGAATTTGGCGAAAAAGTTGAGCAAATTCGCCGTGAAATCATCCAGAGTGTGGGTGAAAAAGATGCAGCGTATATTTATAAAATTCGCAATTTTGTCCGTTATAGCGAGATCGCATCTCGTGGCATGTTGATGTTTGCAGGCTGGATTCCACCAGTGTGGTTACTCGGCACAGGCCTATTGGGTATTTCTAAAATCGTAGAGAACATGGAACTCGGACACAATGTGATGCATGGTCAGTTTGATTGGTTAAATGACCCGAGTTTAAATGGTGCTAACTATGACTGGGATACTATTGCCACGGGTCAAGACTGGAAATATACCCATAACTATGTGCATCATACCTATACCAATATTGTGGGTATGGACCATGATGTCGGTTATGGTTTGATCCGTGTGAGCGAATCGCAAAAGTGGGAGCCACGCTTCCTATTTAATATTCCACTGGCTGCTCAACTCATGGTTTTCTTTGAGTGGTATGTCGGCATTCAACGTTTACATTTAGAAGATGTTATTGCGTATAAAACCAAAACTTGGAAAGATGTATGGCATGAAGCGGCCGATGTACGTCAGAAAATTAAGCGCCAAGTGATTAAAGATTATGTGTTTTTTCCGCTTATTGCAGGTCCCAATGCGATTCCTGTCTTTGCAGGAAATGCTGTAGCCAACGTGATTCGTAGCTTATGGGCTTCCGCTGTCATCTTTAATGGCCATTTTACTGAAGATGCGGAAAACTTCGAAATGGACAATACCGAAAACGAAACTCGAGCAGAGTGGTATCTCCGTCAAATTCGTGGCTCAAGTAATTTTAGTGGAACACAATGGTTGCATATACTCAGTGGTAATTTGAGTCACCAAATTGAACACCATTTATTCCCAGATATGCCTGCAAACCGCTATGCAGAAGCCGCACCTAAAATTAAAGCACTTTGTGACGAATATGGTATTCACTATAACGAAGCCAGTTTTATCAAACAATTTGCAAGCGTTTGGGTTCGCCTCGCGAAATGCTCAGTGCCGAATGACTGGAGAGCCGAAATCAAGGAACGTTCAGCATCACTTCAACAGCATGTTAAACAAAAAATCATGAAGAAAATCGGGCGTTAAAACACAGTATCGAATGGATGATTTTTAAAGCATTAAATTAGCCAAAGTAGCTTTCATCTACTTTGGTAATTTTAGATATTTCTAAAAAAATAAGAGCTATTCTACGAATTGCACGCTACTCTGAATGCCACAAGATTCTACAAAATATGCATCATGTGAAACGAGGATCACTGCACCTGTATAATGCTGAATGGCTTGAGCCAATAACATTCTAGACTCTATATCTAAATGGTTTTCAGGTTCATCTAACAATAAAAGCTCAATATTCGGTGTTAAATAATTTAAGCCCAATAAGGTCACTTTTAAACGCTCACCACCACTTAAACAGTGAAATGGCAGTTCCGCTTTTTGACCACGGATTCTAAGTTGACCGAGTTGATTACGCCATTCCGTTGATGAAACCTCATGATTAAACTTTGCTAGATTGTCTAAAACACTCAATTCAGGTGATAAATCATTCAAGTTTTGGTCTAAATACAGGGTATGCACAGACAAAAATAATTCATGGTTAGACTGTGATGTGGTCTGACTCAGATACTTTAGAAATGTAGATTTACCAATACCATTTTTTCCTTTTAAATGAATTTTTTCACCTGCCTGTAAGGCCAAGTCAAAAGGCTGGTGCTGAGATATTTTGCTATGAAAATGTTTAACTCTTAAGATTTCTCCAGTTTTTTCAGCGCGATGTTGAAAAACAAATTGCTGCTCTTTGACATGCTCAAGTTGTTGCTGTGATTGAAGCAGTTGGGTTCTCTTTTCTTCCAATTGCTTCTGCTGTTGCGTTTGAACTGAAGCGAGGCTTTGACCGGCTTGTTCCTTTTTAAAATCGAGTAACACTTTGGCTTGGGTGCTTGACTTGCGTAGGACACGCCCTTGTTGTTCTCGTTTTTGCGCTTTCATCTGTGTTTCGTGTTGTTGTAATTTGAGTTGTTTTAACTCACGCTGCTGCTGTAAAGCATTACGCTGTAAGGCTTTATTTTGCAGATCATTTTGTTGAACGTAGTCTTCATAGTTTCCAGTAACATGACTGAGTCCAAACTCATTTAAAGCATAGATATGCTCTACATGTTGCAGCAATTCTCGATCATGACTGATGACGAATGCACCCGCAGGATGGTTTTTTAAACGATCAATGAGCCATAAGCGTGAGGATGCATCTAAATGGTTACTAGGTTCATCCAAAAGTAAATAGTGGTCAGTTTTTAAAAATAATGCACACAATGCCAATTTGGTTTTTTGCCCCTCACTCAGCTGAGCGACTGGGAAATTTAAATCTGTTGGTAGTGAAGCTTGCTTAAGTTGTTGCTGCCATAGTGCAGGACGGTGCCATTGGTTTTCAGTCAGCTCAAAGTCTTCAAAACTTGCGCTGCCTATTTCGATACGTTGAAATGAATCATATAAATCTTCAACACCGAGTGCAGAAGCAATCGTGTCAGCTTCTAGTCGAGAAAATTGTGATAAATAGGCATGTGGTACATTCCATGAAATTTCACCTTCATAGGGGAGATCTTTCAGATTTTGCGCATGTAAGATTTTAAGGATGCAGGACTTTCCTAAACCATTGCGACCAATACATGCCGAAAGTTGTTGTTGATTGAGGTTAAATTTCAGGTTTTTAAAAAGTGTTTTGGATGGAAATTCCAAGCTTAATTTTGAAATTGTACAAGCCGTTTGAGTCATAGATGCACCTTGCGATAGCAAAGATGCGCAATACAAATAACTAATTTTATTCTATAAAAAAGACAATATTTGAGAAAATGCAGTCGAAGTCATTAGCCATGTGTTTGCACATCAAAAAAATGGATTTGATGATGAAAAAAACAGGGCTTACTTCATTGGCAAATACTCAAATTAAAAATAAATGGAAAAAAGCTTTAAACAGCCTAATGTTGTGCAGTCTAATAAATGTTTATTTATTAATCAATACATCAAATTTTAAAAATAGGTCGCTATAATTGACAGCAGAGTTATTTAATACAACAAAATAGCAAAAAACTATTGTCAAACCGATGAATACAGCGTATTTTAATTTTCAGACAGATACTTTTTGATGAAATCAAGATGTTAAAGCAACCTTTAATCTCAAACGCATATTATTACTTCTGGCAGTTTAGATAATTGCCTGAACGCGTTCGGGCATGAAAAAGGTTGCCCACCAAGTTTATACCTGATCGGCAACCCTGATCAGGTTTTTTTATGTCTTGATTTTTATAATATTTTTGGAGAAATCTCATGTTTACAGTAAATAATTCATATTTTAGCAATGGTTATTGGTTTTACTTTAGTCAGTCTATGTCTAAAGCCCTGAAGTCCCAAAGTCCCATAACGCTCAGATAAAAGATCGGACTGTTTATACGTACAGTCCAAAGGAATAGAACCAATGAATGCGCTAAATACAGCTTTACAAAAAACTCAAAATTCAGAAATTCAGAAATCTACACAGCCAAAAGAAACGCTTTTGAGCTTGCCACATCAACTGAAACAACAATTACCTTTATCAGTTCATGCTGCAGAACAAATTGCCGTACATCGTGCAACGATTCAAAATATTTTGACGGGTCAAGACCCGCGTCTAATGATTATTACCGGTCCATGTTCAATCCATGATCCGATTGCTGCTTTGGAATATGCTGAAAAATTAAAACAATTACAGGCACAGGTTTCAGATCAAATTTTTCTTGTGATGCGCGCATATATTGAGAAACCACGTACTACAGTGGGCTGGAAAGGCTATATGTATGACCCAAGTTTAGATGGTTCATCTAATATGCAGTTGGGCTTAGAAAAATCACGTGAGCTGTACTTACAAATTATTGAAATGGGTTTGCCAATTGCCTCTGAAATTTTAAGCCCAATGGCGACGGGTTATTTTGATGACCTTTTGGCTTGGGGTGCAATCGGTGCGCGTACCAGCGAATCACAAATTCATCGTGAAATCTCAAGTCATATGCCATACAGCATCGGTTTCAAAAACGGAACAGATGGATCAATCCAAATTGCTCTAGATGCCATTCAATCTGCTTCGCATCCACACCAGTTCTTAGGTATGAGTCAAGCTGGCTTACCGTGTATTTTAGAATCCGTTGGCAATCCGCAAGCACATTTGATTTTACGTGGCTCCAATACAGGTCCAAATTATAGTTTGGCTGAAATAGACAAAATTCGCAGTAAAGTAAAAGGCGATTTACCGGCTTTAGTGATCGATTGTAGTCATGGCAATAGCCATAAAGACCCAATGAAGCAACCTGAAGTATTACGCACAATTGTAGCAGAGCGTGAGCATACCCAAGTGCGTGGCGTGATGTTGGAAAGTCATTTGGTGGACGGAAATCAAAAAATTAGTTGTGACATGACTTATGGTCAATCTGTAACAGATGGATGCTTAGGTTGGGACAAAACCATTGATTTGATTCAACAGGTTGCGAATGAACTTCGTGTATCACAAATCAAACGTAGTGCTTAACAATCTAGAGCATATTCAGTCTGAATTGATGTAGCCCAAAGCCTTAGAATATTGATTGTTCTAAGGCTTTTATTTTGAAAAATCCTTTGTTGTTTACTGTGATATAAAAATTGAAAAATGGCATATTTCCTAAAATATATACTGATAATTCAGTATTTTATGTTTGAGTGAGTTACACTTTTTATGCACAATAATGTCTAAGCCCAATACAGCGCCAGAAATAATGACAATCTGTGCTTGGGTGTTTGAAATTTTATATTGGGGAAGTTGATGTACACTGCTGAATTGTTGGAAGAAGCACGCCGTTTTATGTTCCACATGTTAACCAAAGTGGTTGAATATGGGGGTTCTGATTTATTTATTACGGCAGATTTTCCACCAAGTATTAAACATCAAGGCATGATGAAACCCTTTGGGCAGCAAACGCTTGATGCTGAGAAAACAAAGCTTTTCGCCTATAGTTTGATGAATGAGAAGCAGCGCAAAGAGTTTGAAAAAGAACTAGAATGTAACTTTGCGATTAGTGTGCCAAACGTTTCACGTTTTCGTGTCAATGTATTTCAGCAGCAGTTACATGTAGGTATGGTCATTCGTACCATTACCGCAGAAATTCCAAATTTTGAAAAGCTTAAATTACCGGCTTCGCTTAAGCATGTAATCATGGAAAAACGTGGTTTGGTTTTAGTGGTTGGCGGAACAGGTTCGGGGAAATCAACCTCTTTAGCGGCGCTGATTGATTATCGAAATGAAAACAGCGCAGGGCATATCATCACTGTTGAAGACCCAGTGGAATATGTCCATAAACATAAAAAATCCATGATTACGCATCGTGAAGTTGGTGTAGATAGTCATTCGTGGCATAACGCCTTAAAAAACACCCTGCGACAAGCACCAGATGTGATTTTAATCGGTGAAATTCGAGACACCGAGACGATGGAACATGCGATTGCCTTTGCTGAAACTGGGCATTTATGTTTAGGTACGCTACATTCAAATAACGCCAATCAAACCCTAGATCGGATCATTAACTTCTTCCCAGAGGAGCGAAGAAATCAATTGCTTATGGATTTATCGAGCAATATGAAAGCGATTGTTTCGCAGCGTTTAATCCGGACTGAAGATGGCAAAGGACGACGTGCAGCCGTTGAAATCATGTTAAACACGCCGCTTATTTCAGATTTGATTTTGAAAGGTGAGTTTCATGAATTAAAAGCGATCATGGCTAAATCTCGTGAACTTGGGATGCAAACTTTCGACCAAGCTTTATTTGATTTATATAATGACGGCGCAATTTCTTATGAAGAGGCCTTAAGAAATGCCGATTCAACCAATGAATTACGTTTGCAAATTAAACTGAAAAGTTCACGTGCAAATGGTACTTCAGCGGCAGCACAATCTTTTAGTATGGTTGAAGAAAAGAAAGAAGAACCCGAAAGTACCGAAGCTTCTGAAGAAATATAAGCTGGATATTTATGCAAATGGTATATAAGCCAATTCAGCTATCATATTGAAATAAAAAAATCAGCCTGAGGGCTGATTTTTTTGATATTAGAAATATTTACAGACCAGCTTCGTATTGCTCGCTTGTCAACAAAGCATCTACATCAGCCATATTGTCTGGTTTAATTTTATAAATCCAACCTTTGCTATAAGGTGCATCATTTACAAAATCAGGATCATCTTCAAGATCTGGATTGACTTCAACAACCACACCAGAAACTGGAGCATGAATATCAGAAGCAGTTTTTACCGACTCAACCACACCCGCTTGTTCGCCAGCTGTGATATGTTGACCCACATCTGGTGCTTCAACATAAACTAAATCACCCAATGCGTCTTGTGCATGATCAGAAATGCCTGTAACAACAAGGTCACCTTCAATTCGCACCCATTCATGTGTACTTGCGTACTTTAAATCTGAAGGATGATTCATTGATAACTCCTTAAATCCATTAAATTCATTTTTGGCATGAGTTATACATGCTTTTTAGGTAAAACAAAAGACTTATAAGTACGGATCTTTACGCCAATTGCTTGGGCTACGCCCACTCCAACGCTTAAAAGCACGGCTAAAATTGGCAACATCGCTATAGCCCAATTCATCAGCAATTTGCTCTAAGGTAAAATCAGTTCGTGACAGGAGCGAAGTGGCATGACGGTAGCGAACTTCGTCAACCAATGTTGAAAATGAGGTCCCTTCAGCAGCAAGTTGGCGTTTTAAGGTTCGATCGGACATGTGTAGCCGTTCAGCAACGCTCTCAATACTTAAATAGTGCTGCTCGGAGTTGGTTAAAATGTCACGAACGCGCATGGCAATACGGTGACGTTCGCCCAAAGCGGAGAGTTCAGCTTCACATTGATTAATCGCGATTTGACTGGCAATCGGGTCTGCATGGACCAATTTATTGGTTAAATATTGCTTATCAAAACTGAGTAAAAGGTGTGGCTGATCAAATCTAAATTGGTGCCGTGGATATTTGGCAATAAACCGCTCAAAACCTTCAGGTTGAGGGAAATCAAAATCAATTTCACCAGCAGAATAATCCACACCGGTAATTGCTTTGCCCATGCTGATCATGCCAAAAATTAAGGCAATCGAAATCTCAGTACGTAAAGGCTCAATCGTAACGTCTGTTTGTAGTTGAACAGTCGCTTTGGTTCCAAAAGTCGAGAAAAAAAGCTGTAAAAAGGGCATGCGTAGCTGAATAAAACGGTTTGCCAAGACTAAGGCATCGGTTATGTCCTTCGCCGTCATGATGGCATAGCCAATAAAACCATGAATAGAGATGCGCATTTGGTTGCCCAAATGAAAACCTAAAGTGGGCTCACCGGTTAATCGTAGTGCGTGCTCTACCAATTGATTGGCGATGGGTGTTGGAATACGGAAATCTGGTTCAGCCAATTGTTCGCTGTTTAATCCGAATGGACTAAATAATGTTTCTGCAGTGTAGCCCCATCGAGAGACCACATCTAAAAGGAGCAATCCATACACTCCGGGAATACCCTGATCCTGACGGGAATTAATTGTTTTCATAGCGTTCCGTTGCAATGCGGGTTTTTCTTCTGTTCAAGGTTATATTGGCATGATTCCGTGTTGTATCCCACAAAAATTGTTGGACAAACTGACTAGGCTCAACTATTTATAGCGGCCTACCTTAGCGTTGTAAAGTAGGCCGTTAAGGATTAATTCGGTTTAAAATCTTTGGAAAAGACCACAATTTTGGTCGTAGACATATAAAGAACGTCATTGTGCTGATTAAGCGCTTGCGTAACATAGGTCACAATGCCGCGGTCTGTCTTACTTTTCGACGGAGTAATTGCAGATATTTCAACTTCTACACGAATTTTATCTCCCGGACGTGTTGGGCATGGCCAACGCAGACTTGACTCAGAGCCAATTAAGCCATAAGCCACAGGGAAACATTCAGTCCATAAGCGCATCGTTACAGCAGCGGTATGCCAACCACTTGCCGCTAATCCTTGAAAGATCGGGTGCTGTTGGGCTTTGACTTCATCTGTATGAAATTCCTGAGGATCATAAGCGTTGGCAAATTGCTTGATTTCTTCAACAATCATTTCATATTCACGACTGCTAAAGTGATCACCAACTTTAAGGTCTTCCAGATACAGCATTTTCATCTTCCTTTGATTCTACTTTATGTTGTTCTATTAAAAATCCACCGGTTTGACGCTGCCACAAGTGTGCATAAATACCATTCAAAGCAACAAGCTCTTCGTGGGTGCCTTGCTCAGCAATACGTCCTTGATCCAAGACAATCAAGCGATCCATTTGCGCAATGGTTGAAAGTCGATGCGCAATGGCAATCACAGTTTTGCCTTGCATCAAATAATCTAAACTCGATTGAATCGCGGCTTCGACTTCTGAATCGAGCGCACTTGTGGCTTCATCTAAAATTAAAATCGGTGCGTCTTTTAAAAATACCCGAGCAATCGCAATACGTTGACGCTGACCACCTGATAATTTTACGCCACGTTCACCGACAAATGCGTCATAACCACGTTGACCACGTAAGTCGATCAATTGAGGAATGAATTCATCAGCTTTCGCTTTACGCACTGCATCATACATTTCTTCATCTGTTGCATTCGGGCGACCATATTTAATATTTTCTTCGACGGTACGATGCAATAACGAGGTGTCTTGAGTCACCAAAGCAATATTTTTTCTTAAGCTATCTTGGGTAATATCTTCTATATTTTGGCCATCAATCGAAATACGACCATGGTTGATATCATAAAAGTGGAGTAAAAGTTGAATTAGTGTTGATTTTCCGGCACCCGAACGTCCGACAATACCGATTTTTTCGCCTGGTCGAATGGTTAAATTAAATTGATCGATGACATTTTTATCATTATAAGCAAAACTGACGTCCTCAAATTTAATTTCGCCTTGCGGTACTTTTAAGTCGGTTGCATCAGCTTTGTCTTGAATATGAATTGGGCGGCCCATGGTTTTCATCCCATCTTGAATGGTCCCGACATTTTCAAATAGGGCAGATGTTTGCCACATCATAAACTCGGAAATACTACTGAGTTTTAAAATCATGGCGGTCGCTGCTGCAATGACCCCAAGCTCAGCTTGACCATCCATCCAGAGCCAAACGGCTGTTCCAAGTACGCCACCATATAAAACAATGATCAGCAAATTCGTCGCGATGTTGTATTTTGCAGCAAGTCGCATTTGCTTATACACCGTCACCATAAATTCTTTCATTGAGGCTTTGGCATATTGGCTTTCACGGCCTGCATGGGCAAACAATTTCACCGTTTGAATATTGGTGTAGGCATCGGTGACACGACCAGTCATTACTGCGCGTGCATTGGCTTGTTCATTTGAAATTTTGCTTAATTTGGGGATGAAATAGCATGCAGAACCAATAAATAAAGCCAGCCAAAGTAATAATGGAACAATCAACAGGGGCGATATAGCACCTAAAATGACGGTGATCGAAATCAGGTAAATGAAGACATAGGCCAACATATCCCCAAGAATAATCCAAAACTCACGTACAGCCAGTGAAGTTTGCATGACTTTGGCAGATAAACGACCTGCAAAGTCGTTGTGGAAGAAATCTAAACTTTGTTTCAGTAATAAGTTATGAAATCTCCAACGTAGGCGCATTGGAAAGGTACTGTATAAAATCTGATGTTTAATAATCGTTTGAAGGCAAGAAAAGAAGATATTTGCCAATAAAATAAAGCTTAAAATGGTCAGATTGGTCTGGTGCTGCTGTAAAAAGGTTTCAGGTTGAGACTTACTGATCCAATTGACTAATTCACCAATTTTGGCATAAAGCAGTGCTTCAAAACTCGCTACACCAGCTGTACAGAGTACCAATAACAAGAGGTATTTTTTTACACCCGTTGCAGCTTGCCATACAAAGGGGAAAAATTTTGTTGGCAATGGTTTATTCAAATCCTGTTCAGGATAAGCGTCAACTAAGTTTTCAAACCATTTAAGCATGCAGATAACCTGAGAATTTTACTGTAATTAATCTTTCTTTCTTCCGCTCTGAGTGTAATGGATTCGCTGGTTTTTCTCCATTTTGATTTGTTTATTTATTAAAAAGCTTGGCTGCAAAAATTCATAAAATTAAAATGTACAACCCGATTACGACCTTGGCGTTTTGCTTCATATAAAGCAATATCGGCTTGTTTAATTAACTGATCGAGTTTGGCGTGGTCAGGGTCAATTTTGGAAACACCAATGGAGATCGAAAATTTCACCAATTGACCATCCATATGAAACTGATGTTGCTCCATTTTATGTCTTAACCGTTCAGCAATTTTTAATGCATCTTCTGGGACGGTATAAGGCAAAAGTACAATAAATTCTTCACCCCCGAAACGCGCCAACATATCGTAAAACCGCATTTCTTTACGCGCAATTTCAGCAATTTGGCATAGCACTTGGTCGCCGACATCATGTCCGTATTGATCATTAATCGCTTTAAAATGATCGACATCAAAAATCAAAAGACTGGTACAGACCGTCATTGGGGTTTCTTGGATTTTTTTATTTGCAGCATGTACAAATTGGCGACGATTGCTTAACTGGGTTAATTCATCCGTATGGGCAATTTTGCGCAGGGTATGAAAGTTCCAGTCATCTAGCAGCGCTCTTAGAAACGTTTTACGAGAGTTGAGCGTAGAGTTCCAGCAGATATACATACTGAACAGCAGCACAGGAACGTACACCAATAAAAATATTGTAAAATCACCAAAATCATTAATGCGCCATGCGCCAAAAAGGATCGCTGCCGTGATCATGGCTGAGGTCATAATCGAAGGGCGAAAATGCACATGAATACTTAAATTACCCAATACGATCAAAATAATGGCGGCATATTGATAGCTATGAACCAGTTCATTTTTCGACTGAAGTAATATCTCAAACCAGAGTATCGCTGAAAGGCAAGTCGCTAGTGGTAATATTAAATCGAGCAATTTAATCTGTTTGATATATTTAAACAGAATATAATTCAGACTAAATGCACCAATAATAGCAATGATACGAATCACACCTGAAAGCATTTCTACGTCTGGCAGCACATAGCGATCTGCCCAAAAATAGATTAAAAATGCCAATTGAGCGAAATAGTTGACCTGCTTTAAATAGTCTTTCTGGTTGTAGTACAAAAATTTGTAATAAGCATTTTTAAACTGTGCCGGGATACGTGCAATCGGGTCGGATAAAGCACGCTCAATACGGACACGATTCTCTAGGTCACATGCTTCTGCCTGTATGAGCGTATGTTTGGCAGAAGTGCGATTCATCGATTCTATGAGTAATTGTGATTCGTTTTTAACTGATTTCTGAGAAGGTTGATTGGGGCCTTCCATGATCAAGTTCCTATTTTAGAAGCGTTTTTATGCAACTGTTAACAAATAGTATCTAAAATTGTCTACATTTGTATAGTATTTGTTTGGGTTTTTTTAATTACTGATGTTACGCAGTAACACCAGAAGCGTAATTTGATTTAAATAAAAGTATGATACGCGGTAACGTCATCCGCAAGTGTTTGAGACAGCACTTCTTCTAATCAAAAATGTTTTTGCGATACTTTGAATAATTTGACGCTAGTGAACGAGTTTTGCGGATGACTGAACCGTACCGGGTTTGTCGGAGACATTTTTATTTAAGTTAGGCCACGTGACCTAACGGGTTAATCTTATCATAGTACATTGCTTCAAACTCAAAAGGCGATACATAACCCAATGCGCTGTGTACACGCTTTTTGTT
>NZ_VOYN01000017.1:0-69463 GCF_013420275.1 Acinetobacter sp. YH01020 | reverse complement strand
AAGCAAGTCAAGCTGCTGCATATGTAGGTTTGGTTCCAGTACATCAGTTGTCTGGCAGTTCAGTCAACAAGCAAAGTCACTTATCAAAAGCAGGTGACAGTAAAATACGCTCAGTATTGTATATGTCGGCATTAACAGCGATTAAATATAATCCACACATTGAAGCTTTATATCAACGATTATTAAGCCAGGGTAAAAATAAAATGTGTGCTTTAGGTGCTGCAATGCGCAAGCTTATACATCTGTGTTATGGCGTTTTAAAACATCAGACTGCCTATCAAAGAGATTATTTATTGGTCGAATAATCTCAAAACCTGATTGACTACCAAGACGGTATCTCAGGTGCTTTTATTGGACTCCTTATCTTTGAAATTTTTATTCATCTTTTGATTTTTGGTTATTTAAATTTTGGAAAAATTGCATTTTTACTTTGCGCATCTATTCCTCTTTATGCCCCTTTTATGTTGACTATATTTCTTCCCTTCAATGAACCATACAGATTACTTAAAACTATTTTATACAGCTTACCACTTCAGATTTTTGCTTTATTTGGCTTCGGCATTTTTTACTTCATCGAATTCTATCCTCAAATATCATTCATTATATTGACATCCATAACCAATTGTTTTATTTTACTTTTATTAAGATATGCAGTGTTTTTATATCGAGTCAGTGCAGGGACTGAAAATACCTATCTCACCGCTTTTTATAATCAATATTTACAAGAAAAAGCACGTCAAAAAATGTTGGATGAACAATATGAGCGTTTAAATCCTTACAATAAAACGAGCGAATCAAGTCAGTCTTCTTCCTCTAGTTACAGCTCTTCATCGTCAAGCAGCACTTCTTCATCAGGAAGCAGCTCAAGTAGTTGTTCCTCATCTTCCTCACGAGATTCAGGAGGCAGCTCAGGCGGCGGCGCATCGGGTTCATGGTAATACCTAAAACGACGTGACGATTAAAGATTAATTTTTTAAAATCCAATCACTCAAAGCCAAAGCCTAAAAATTTTGGCTTTTTAATCACTCATTTTTTTCCCTCACATAATAAATCACCCCTGCCCGATCATCCGAAAAATAAAAAGATTTTTCATCGATCTTATAAATATCAGCAGGTCGCCCAAGCACCGTTTTCCCGACTAAAAAGCCATCCATAAAGGTTTCAAGTTTTTGTCCTTTACGCATAATTGCAATTTGATAGCCATGACCAATGCCATCGTCCGTAGAACCATGCAAGGCCACTAAAAATGCATTTTTAATGGTGGCATCAGTATGAAGGTCATCAAAATAATCAAAACCTAATGCAGAGGAGTGTGAAGGAAAATAAGCATAGGGCGATGGAACATTTTTACAGCCAGATGCACGTTTAAATTTAGCATCCGCCAAGACTTTGCCCTGCCATGAATAACATGCGGGCCAGCCATAATCGACATCTCGCTTTAACGCATAAAAAGTTTCATCTGGCTTTTTACTTCCCAAATGATCAGAACCTTGATTGGTCGCAAATAGAAATCTACCGATCCATTTTAGACCAACAGCATTACGCAAACCTGTCGCATAAATTCGTTGCTCTGAACCATCAGGATTCATCTCGATGACTGAGGCTCGCACTTTTTCTTTTTCTACACAGGCGTTACAACTCGAGCCGACAGATACATAAACTTTTCCATTTCCACCGATAGCAATCGTCCGTGTCAGGTGCCAACCGCCGTATTTATAACTCAAACCATAATCTGGAAATGTCGTTAAAACTTCAGCCTTACTCGAAGGCTGAGTTTCTCCTCTACTAAATTTTTGCCGTGTCAGTTGATGCGTTTCCGCAAAATAGAGCCAATCCTGTCCTTGAGCATCGGTATAAAACTGAACTGAATTTGGATTTCTCAAACCGGTCAGATAAGGAATGATTTTGCCAAATTTACCGGTGTCAGCATTCCAATCATCCAATATATACACAGTACCTTTTTTATTATCTGTTAGATCATGCATATCCGTGACAAACATTCTGCGATCAGGCGCTTGCGAAAAAAAGCGTACCCGTTTGAGACCTTCAGCAGCAGGAATGATCTCGAAATTTGTAGGTAAATTTAAAGAAAACTGCTTGCCATTTTTTAAATGGATTGGATGAGGTACAAGCTTGGGTTGTTGAGCCCAACTGGTCATTGAACAAACGAAACTAAGGATCAAGATGGCACTTATTTTTATCATATTTAAATACATCTCAATGAATCATGTATATCTGTATTCATCATAGATGCCTTGTATCTATTTTATTCAATTTATATTTTTAGAAAATATTATATTTTTGAAAATTAAAGTTTTTTTAAATCACATACGCTGTTGCAGTACACAACAAACAAAAATAAGGAGGAACTTTATTCCCCCTCACGTCTTCGTTTTTAAATCATGATTTTAATCAAAATCCATGAAATAACTTATTCATATCTTTGCATACATATTCTTTAAAATGATAGGCGCGCGCATGTTTAGCATCAAATTTAGCTTCCAAATCGCCTTTTTTGAAAATATAAACACGATCCTCTTTACTGACTAAAAACTCTGCACCCAGTTTCATCAAAAGCGCATCAATTTTATCTTCATCTGCAATCGATTCATCTGCATTAATTTTATCGTAATTGCGTTTAATGCCTTTAATAAACATCGCGCTGCCTCAGAGAAAATAACAATGCGCGATTAAATCAGAGTCCTGCTTTTTTGCAAAGGCTTTTGATGCAATAAAGTCATGGCATTTAAAGTGCTAACGGCAATCAACATTATTTTATAAAAACGCTTTAAATCACAATTCCTCACTTTACATTTACGTAAATCTACCTATGATGTAAAAACCGACAAAAATAACCACCAAAACACATAAACGGAATTATGTGCATGATTTACAAAAGGTTTTAAGATGAAAAAAATCCTACTTGCAAGCATTTTGGCAATGAGCACTCAATTCGCTTTTGCTGAAACTAAAACAGATGCCGTCGATCCTGAATTTGCTAAAGTGGAAGCCATGGTCAAGGCCAAAGATATGAATGGCGCCTACCAAACACTGAGCAAGCTTGCAGCAAAAGGTAATGCTCAGGCCATTTATAATTTGGGCTATCTTACTCAAACAGGTCAAGGCGTAGCGAAGGATGAGAAAAAAGCCATCCAACTCTATGAACAGGCTGCAGCCAAAGGTTACCCAGTTGCTAACTATGTTTTAGGTAAAAATTATGCAACGGGCACACTGGGCTTAAAACAAGACACCAATAAGGCCAAACAATATTTAGAACGCGCATCTTCGGCTGGTTTTGATGATGCCTCCATCGACTATGCCATTTTACTTTTTGCAGAAAATAAACCTGAGTCAGATAAATTGGCGCTCAGTAAACTTGATCCGCTGATTAAAAAAGGCAATTACCCTGCGATTCATGCCAAAGCGCTTTATGACATCAGTGCTGGCTTTAAAGCTAAAAATGAAAAGCCTATTCAGCAAGGTCTGAATAGCATTCAAGAATTAGCAAAAAAAGGCTATGTCCCTGCATTGATGGCGGTGGGCAATATGTTTGTAAATGGCAATATCATCCCGCAAAATTTGCCTGAAGCTAAAAAAATATTTAGCGCTTTAGCCAAAGAAAATATTCCACAAGCCAAAGAATCTTTAGCAACCGTGGATAAAATGATTGCTGAACAAGCCAAAGCGCCAAAAGCCAATGCGAAAAAGAGTTAATTGAGCATTAAAAAAAGCCCTGCACATGCAGGGCTTTTTTCATGGGTTTAAGCAAATCTTGAGCTGATCAAAATCACGCCCACCACAGACTGATTAATACGCCCGTTACGACAAAGCCCAAGATGGTACTCATCAATAAAGGCGTTAAGGTCTTTTCATTTAAGCCATAAACTTGTCCTAGCATAGCAAAAATTGTCGGCATCGGTAATGCGGCAATAATCGTCCCTGCATATAACATCTCTTGGCTGACATCGGTCAAATAGCGTAAGCCCAAATAAGTCAGTAAAGGCATCACCAAGTTGCTTGAAATCACCAAATAGAAGCTCTGAGCATTCACATACTTTAAGCTCATACCGACAATCCCTCCACCAATTGCAAACAGCGCCAGTGGTGAAGCCGTTTGACCTAACATCGCCAGTACATCATTGATTTGATGAGGTAAACGAATTTGGAAAATTGCAAACCCAATTCCTAGCATTACCCCTGCAAAGAGTGGATTTTTTAACAGGGTCATTAAGGTATTTTTGATGATGTCGCCAATATTGGCTTTTTGCTGTGAACTTCCTAATTGCGCAAGGACCAGCACCGTTGGAATCAGTAGCACACTTTCAATAATGACGATTAATGAGGTATAGGTCATCGCATTTTGACCGACCAATAAGCTTAGGACTGCTGTACCAATTAAACCTGTATTTGACATGCCAGCGCCTAGTGACAGTACCGCTGTTTGCGACATTTTATTTTTAAAATGTGTCGACAATAACCAATAGGCCATGCCATACAACAAAAATGTGACTCCGGTATAAACAAAGAAATAGCCGGGATACCAAATTTGATGCAAATCTTTAGAAGCTAATGACTGAAAAAACAAAGCCGGCAGTGCAATTTTAATCACAAATGCACCAATGGTTCCAACTTGTTCTTTGCTCAATAAACTGCATTTTACCGACAGATATCCCAAGGCCAAAAGAAAAAAGATTGGACCAATCACCTCAAAGACCATACGAAATATCCTGTGTAATAGACTCTTCCATCCACACCCTCAACCTGAGAGTGTAGATCGGACCGCTATAAATTTTGATAATTAGAAAGCCGTAAATTGACTTCTTTGTGCATGCGGCTGACAGCGTAAGTACTGCGGAGAAATTTTTAGGTTTTCACCGAGTTCAGCAGCGGCATGCCATGGCCAACGTGGGTCATATTGAATTGCACGAGCAAGACCAATCGCATCTGCCATGCCATATTGTAAGATACCTTCGGCTTGCATTGCTTCGGTAATTAAACCCACAGCAATTACGGGAACCTGAACGGCTTGCTTAATGGCTTCAGCAAAAGGCACTTGATAACTGGCTTGTAATTGAATTTTTTGCGCAACATCTAAGCCGCCACTAGAAACATGAATATAGGCTGTGCCTAGTTGTGCAAGCGCTTTTGACAAGCCAACAGCCGAGTCTAGATCCCAACTCGGTGCTTCAGTATATTCCATCCAGTCAGTTGCAGAAATACGTACCCCAATTGGATAGTCTTCAGGAACGGTATTTTTCATGGCTTGGAACACTTCAAGCGTCAGTCGAATGCGATTTTCCAGACTGCCACCATATTCATCGCTACGCTGATTCGACAATGGCGACATAAATTGATGCAGCAAATAACCATGTGCGGCATGTAGCTCAATTAAGTCAAAGCCTGCATCTACCGCTCGTTTTGCTGAATCGGCAAAGTCTTGAATGATCTGCTGGATTTCTTCTCGGCTTAAAGCATGGGGTGCATGATCTGTGGCATTAAAGGGCAACTCACTTGCTGAAACAGTTTGCCATCCTTGAGGGTGATCTGGGGGTAATTGTCCACGTCCTGCCCAAGGTTTATCTGTCGATGCCTTACGACCCGCATGTGCCAGCTGTATTGCAAAAGGCATAGGTGAAAGTGATTTCACCTTGGCCAATAGTGCCTTCATCTGTGCGCGTTGCATATCATTCCAAAGGCCGAGGTCTGCATAGCTAATGCGCCCCTCTGCCTGTACAGCCGTTGCTTCGACGATACAAAGTCCAGCACCTGACAAGGCATAATTCGCCCATTGTTGCTCATGCCAATAGCTTAACTCCCCTTGCTCATTGGCAGAATATTGACACATGGGTGCAATCACGATTCGATTACTCAGCCCCAATGTTCCAAACTGAATTGGTTGAAATAACAACGCCACATCACTCTCCTTTTAGAAGGCTTTGGTCACACTTAATCCTGCACTCCAATTCAAACCATCCGCGGGTTCAAAGAAGCGTCCATTTCCATCATTGACGATCACTGATCCGACATAGTTCTCATCAAACAAATTATCTGCACGTACATAGGTTTTGACTTTCCAATCTGCTTGTTTCCACACATAACCTGCGTTGGCAGAAACCACGGTATAGCTCGACGCAGCATCACTGTTGGCATCATCGACATAGACTTTATCCATATAGCGAACATCTAGGCCGGCATTAAAGCCAATATCTGGCTGCCAATTCAGTGCGGCAAACGCTTGGTTTTTGGCAATACCCGGAATTTTCGCACCCGATCTAATAGATGACGCTTTAGGTTTCGCTGGATCTGCAGGATTCGGTATTTCTGGAACAAAAGCATCAAATGTGGCATCGATATAACTGTAACTTGCTTGCGCACTTAAATCTCGCCATAGCTGTTTATTCCACGAAAGCTCAACACCTTCACGTAAGGTTTTATCGGCATTTCTATAGGTTGCACGCCCTTCCTCTGTCCCAGCAGAAACGATGTCATCTTGAGTTTTGCTTTGGAACACCGCTGCCGTGAAATTACCCCATGCATTTTGTGATTTAAGCCCAAGCTCATAGTTATCGCTACTGGCTGGTTTTAAATCAAAATTCATGCCGTCATCTTTGGAATAGGCCATTTCTGTAAAGGTCGGTGTTTCAAAACCTTTGGCATAACTGACATAGGCATTTAGTTGAGGCGCAATATTCCAACTTAATGCTGCTGACGGTAAAACTTTGTCATAGTCAGTTTTACCACTATCATCCTTATTTAAACCCACGACATATTTATCATCAGATTCATAATGAACATTGCTATATCGTAGCCCTGTATCTAAAGTCCAATTGGGTAAAAAATTCCACGAAGCTTGGACATAGGGATCTAAATTCCACAAGGTGTTATTTTCATTTCGACGAATATTGCCATTCTTGCCAAAATTTCCATTGGCATCAAAATTTTCATAGCCCTTACGGTCTTCATCCATATAATCAAAGGCAAGGCCTGCAGTAAAACGCGTATTCGGCAAAAGGTCTTTGCCTGTCCAGCGAATATCTGTTCCATAATAATCACGGCTAAAATCAATCACACCACCTGCATGGCGCGCATTATTTTGTGGATTTTTGGGGATGGACTGATACTGCACCACATCACGTTGCCCCATATACACCATTGCATTGAGTTCATGCTGCTCATTCAATGGTTTTTTCCACGTCAACCCAGTTTGAGTTTGGCTAATTTCCTTACGTACATCATAGGTATTATTGGCATCATTAACTTGTTTCGGATTTTGACGCAATTGCTCCCGATTCAGACCTTGTGGATCATCGGCATTGATATCCACATGATTCACAATCCAATTGACCTTAGAACCATCATCCAGATCCCAAGTCAGTTTTGCATTGCTGAGTACCTTATTGGCGGCACTATGATCACGGTAGCCATCGGTTTCAAAATAAGAAGAACTCACAACATAGCTAGGTTCATTGGCCTGTTCTGAGCCACCTTGCAGCACAATATCAGCACGACTTTTATGATGACTGCCGCCTGAATAGCCGAGTTCGATGGAGTCTTTTCCAGTACCTTGCTTGGTCGTTGTTAAAATCGCCCCACCCGAAGAGTTACCATATAAAGAGGAAAATGGCCCGCCCAATACCTCGATATGATTTAAGCTACTCATATCGATATTTGACGTCTGTCCCTGACCATCCGGCATGGTCGCAGGGATTCCATCAACATATAAACGGATACCACGCACACCAAATGTTGAACGTGCGCCAAAGCCTCGCATAGACAGTTGCAAGTCTTGTGCGTAGTTTTCACGGTTATTCAGTTGCAGGCCGGGCACACCTTTTAAGGTTTCGGACAGATTGACGCCAGTATTGTTATTATTTTCAGCCTGCTGTACACGGTATACCGATGCAGGTGTTTTTAACCACGTGGTATTGGTTCGTGGTGCTTCAATGGTAATCTCAGGAAGTAAAACAGGTTCCGTAGAACCTGTTTCTGCATACAGCTGTTGGCTAATACATGCCGTCAGGCAAAGTAAATGTGTCTTAAATGATGTGACGTTAAATTTACTTTGCATAGAGCACCTATTTTGACATTAGAAGATTACCTTAGAGCTTAAACCAATTAGGAAAGCATCATCAACTCGATTTGTTGAGCCTGGGTTAATCACATATTGTAAACTAGGGCGAATCATCAACCATTTCGTCGGGTTATGGCTATAGTTCAACTCGACATTATATTCTGCACTTGCATCAAATTTCTCAGCAGAAAGTCGATCATTGACATGTACACGGTTCACGCCCAAGCCGACCATATCGTTAGGTAAACGATCGGCCAATCCAATGTATTTCAAACCCAACTGCTGTGAGTTATCAACTTTTGTGGTGACACGATCATGCCAAGTAAAATTAGCAAAGCTATGCAAACCACGTTTGCCTTCACCTGTAGACGTTAACTGTTGCTCAATCGCTACCCAACCACCAAAGGTACGATCTTCAGCTTCACCCGAAATAATGTCTTTTTGATTTTTTACATTATCTGCAGTGTTGTACATCGCACCAAAGCGGTAGCTGCCCGGTAAGCCATTGACCAATGATTTTGGTGTCCAAACCAATTCTACGGGAATGGTTACGCCATCAGCATGATCTGTATCTAGACTCCAACCTTGACCTTCTGCTTTGGCATTACCATTGTCAGGGTTAAATTCATAAACACCGACTTGTGCCGCAAGTTCTGGTGTCGCTTGGTATTTCACACGTCCACCCCATTGTGAAACTGGGGTATTCATCCACATAGAACCTTGCCATTTACCCATTTGTGCAGCACAAAAGGCATTGCTGGCAAAATCACACGCCATCACGTTAAAGTCCATACCGACACCAAGACGACCGGCTTTAACACTAATACCTTGTTCTTTAAAATTCTTTTCAATCGATAATTCAGTTAAGCGACTGTCCTGATTACCACGACCAAAATTGGCTTGTGCATTTGCCAATTGAGGAACATCTCCTTGCAAATCACGAACTGAGGTACTTTGACCTTGACGTGCAGTCATTACAGCACGCACAGTCACACCATCCCAACCTGCGAGTTTTTCCATATCAAGCTGTGTACCTAACCACAATTGGCTGGCTACCGTTGCTGAATGTCCCGGATTACGACCGCCATCGGCAAGATAGGCAGCATCAGCAGCAATATTGGCCTCAAACTTCACACCTTGTTGTGCAAGTTCGGTACGTTTACCATCCCAATCCCCGAGCATGTACTGACCTTTAGTGTCGAATGCTTCTGTGGCGTGAACATGTGTCATGGCTGCTGCAACAAATGCAGGTAGAAGAGCTAGACTGTATTTTTTCATGGTAAAACCTAAATCTGGAGAGAGTCTCTAGACAAGCCACAAGGCTTGAAATCTAATGTCACAAAAATTACATAATTTTTCACGTTCTATCTCAGCATTATTTTTATCATTCACCAAACTTTAATTTATTAATAATTGATTTTAAATAAATCTATTGTTATGCAATATTTTTAGTGATTATTTTTCAATATCTTATATATCTATTAATTCAATTGTTTAACTTCTGATCGCTTATTCAAACTCATTATTGTGACTTGTTGGTTTATTATTCTCACAATTAATAATCAATAACCTATTCATACACTCCCTTAGGCCGCGATGAAACTTGCATTATGTAGGGCTAGACCCAATAGTATGCATAACTTGAATGATCCATTGCTTCGACCTTTATGCCTGAATTACCAGAAGTAGAAACCACTAAAACCAGTTTATTGCCATTATTGAATGAAAAGGTTCTCAAAGTTGAGGTTTTTCAGTCGAGCCTGCGTTGGCCTATTCCTGACGACATTCAAAAACTCGTCGGACAAAAGCTGCTTCAGCTCAGCCGTCGATCAAAATATATTTTGGCTGAATTTGAACAGGACAGCATGTTGTGGCATTTGGGCATGTCTGGCAGTTTTCGGATTTGTGAAGGTGATGAAGCATTACGAAAGCATGATCATCTGGTGATTCATTTTGAAGATATGCAATTGCGCTATCACGATCCACGCCGTTTTGGCTGTATTTTATGGTTAGATGCATCGTCTCAAAGCAAACTGATTGACACGCTTGGCCCTGAACCGCTGAGTGATGACTTTAATGCTGAATACTTATTCCAAAAATTTAAAAATAAGCAGACCAGTATCAAAGTATCGATCATGGACAATCATATTGTGGTTGGTGTCGGCAATATCTATGCAACGGAAAGCTTATTTAACTTAGGCATACACCCTGCGCAGCCTGCATCAAGTTTGAGTTTTGAACAAGTTGAAAAAATGGTCATCGAAATCAAACGTATTTTAAAACAGGCAATTGATTTAGGCGGTTCGACGTTACGTGATTACACCAATGCGATGGGCGAAAATGGTTATTTCCAACAAACTCTGCTCGCCTACGGACGTGCCGGTGAAATGTGCATCAACTGTGAAACCATCTTGCACAATATCAAACTAGGGCAACGTGCATCGGTGTTTTGCCCAGAGTGTCAGCCTTTAAAAAAGGTTAAAATGCTGACTAAGAAACCCCTGAAAGGAAATAAAGCATGAAGTCTGCGATTGTTCGCCACATATTAGTCAAAGATAAAGAACTATGTGAGCAACTGAAAAAGAAAATCAAAGGCGGTGCGGACTTTGCCAAAATTGCAAAGCAGCATTCGACATGCCCTTCGGGTAAAAAAGGCGGTGAGCTTGGCGACATTAAAAAAGGCCAACTGGTTGGTCCAATTGATAAGGCGGTATTTACCCTACCCGAACGTGAACTGCATGGTCCGATCAAAAGCCAATTTGGCTGGCATTTATTAGAAATTAAGTTTCGGATGTAACATAGCACCCACATTGAACATGCTATAACGAGTATATCGCGAATATGTGCTTTTCATCTTAAAGCACATAATCCCAGTATTTTTTTCAATCGTTCAGAACATTGGCTGGCGGTTTTCAATCATATAATATAAATCATAGCAACCAGATAACATTGCACTAAATCAATTCTACTTAATAATAAATAAAGGACATTCCATTGGGCTATTACAACTATTTTCGTCTTGGCACTGTCGATACAACAGATTTTACAATCATTCGAGGTGAACGAAAGCATGCACTTATCCAAGCATTATATGATGATCAAGATATGAACCCTCATGGTGAAGTCCAGTTGGCACTAGATTTAGATGGGAATCGTAACGATGAATCAAAATGGTATGATGCGATACAGCAAATTAGCAAATTATCCAAAAATCACCCTTTAGTCTTATTTATATTAGGTCAACAAGCCTGCGCACCCGAATCACCTGAAGAAGCAAATGAAGTATTTACAGGCATTCGAAATGGCATTGTTTTTTCGACATCAGAACCTAAGTTTATGAAAATGACGCCTCAACAAAATTCACAATAAAAAACGGCACTTCAAAGTGCCGTTTTAAATGCTAAAGGATTAACCTTTACGTTTTAATTCATCACGAATTTCACGAAGTAATTCGATATCTTCTGGAGTCGCCTCTGGAGCTGGCTCTTCAACTTTTTGACGGCGCAATTTGTTCATCAATTTCACTAACCAAAATACGACCCATGCCAAAAGCAAGAAGTTGATTAAGATAGTTAAGAAGTTACCGTAAGCCAATACATTAAGGCCTGCATCCTGTGCTGCTTTTAGCGTGGTTAAATTGTTTGGGTTATCGCCCAATACTAAGAACCAATTTGAATAATCAACGTCACCACCAAGAATCCAAGAAATAAAAGGCATGATAATGTCTTTTACCATGGAATCGATGATTTTACCGAAAGCACCACCAATGATGACACCTACAGCCAAGTCCATCACGTTGCCTTTTACGGCAAATTCTCTAAATTCTTGAATAATACTCATGTGATCTCCAGAAATTTTTTCAGCTTTAATTTTGTGACGAAGTATACATTATATCTGTATAACTATTTCCACCTAATTTACTTGGTTTTTATTAGATTCTAAATGCCATGTATAAAAATTCACACAAAACATTTTTGATTTTGGTAATACATTCTATTAAAAAGGATTTATCAAAATTATGCATGTCGAATTAAATGAATAAAGTCATTCAATTTTTGCATTTTTATTCAAAACGCCCATGCATAAAAAAACCGCTAACCTAAGTCAGCGGTTTTTTTGAAACTGTAAAATTAAACGTTACGGTTACGTTTACGTTCGTTTTCAGTCAACCAGCGTTTACGGATACGGATTGACTTAGGCGTTACTTCAACTAATTCGTCGTCTTCAATAAATTCAAGCGCTTGTTCAAGCGTAAATTCAATGTGCGGAACAAGAGTCAACGCATCATCAGTACCAGAAGCACGTACGTTAGTTAGCTGTTTCGCTTTAGTTGGGTTAACAGTCATGTCGTCTGAACGTGAGTTAATACCAACGATCATACCTTCATAAACTTCTAACTGAGGTTTAGCGAATAGACGGCCACGGTCTTGTAAGCTGAATAGTGCATAGCCCAAGCAAGTACCTTGAACCATAGAAATCAACACACCATTTTGACGTTTCGCAACAGTACCTTGTTTCATAGGACCGTAGTGCGAGAAGCTAGAAGTCATGATACCTGTACCTGAAGTCATAGTTAAGAATTCAGAACGGAAACCAATCAAACCACGTGAAGGAACAGTTGCTTCAATACGGATACGGCCTTTACCGTCAACTTCCATATTGGTCATTTCACCTTTACGGTGACCCATTTGTTCCATTACAGCGCCTTGGTGCTGCTCTTCAACGTCAAACGTTACGTTTTCGTATGGCTCTTGTTTTTCACCATCAATTTCTTTGATGATTACTTGTGGACGTGATACGCCCATTTCGAAGCCTTCACGACGCATGTTTTCAATAAGAACTGAAAGGTGAAGCTCACCACGACCAGATACTTTGAAACGGTCAGGACTGTCAGTATCTTCAACACGTAATGCTACGTTGTGAATCAATTCGCGATCTAGACGTTCACGGATATTACGTGAAGTTACGAATTTACCTTCTTTACCAGCAAACGGTGAGTTGTTTACTTGGAAAGTCATCGATACTGTAGGTTCGTCTACAGAAAGTGCAGGTAAAGCTTCAACTGCTTTTGGATCACAGATTGTGTCAGAGATATGAAGTTCATCAATACCCGTTACACAAACGATGTCACCAGCAGAAGCTGATTCAACATCGATACGCTCTAAACCATGGTAACCCATGATTTTTAAGATACGACCGTTACGTGTTTTACCGTCTTTGTCGATTACAGTTACAGGAGTGTTTAATTTCACTGAACCACGTTGAATACGACCAACACCGATAACACCTACGAAGCTGTTATAGTCAAGTGAAGACACTTGCATTTGGAATGGACCGTCAACGTCAACCGCTGGTGGTTCAACGATGTCTACAATTGTTTCGAACAATGGAGTCATGTCTTCAGCAAGTTCTTCTGGAGATGGACCAGCCACACCACGAAGACCTGAAGCATATACAACTGGGAAGTCTAACTGTTCGTCAGAACCACCAAGGTTGTCGAACAAATCGAATACTTGGTCAATTACCCAGTCTGGACGAGCGTTTGGCTTGTCGACTTTGTTAATAATTACGATTGGTTTCAAACCACGTGCGAACGCTTTTTGCGTTACAAAACGAGTTTGTGGCATTGGGCCTTCTTGAGAGTCAACAAGAAGAAGTACGCAGTCAACCATTGACATTACACGTTCTACTTCACCACCGAAGTCGGCGTGTCCCGGGGTATCCACGATATTGATACGGTATTCAGTGTTAGTACGCTTGTCTAACCATTTGATTGCAGTGTTTTTTGCAAGAATGGTAATACCACGTTCACTTTCAATAGCGCCAGAATCCATTACACGTTCGATCTCGCCTGCGCGATCGCCAAGAGCACCTGATTGCTGTAAAAGTTTGTCTACAAGAGTAGTTTTACCATGGTCGACGTGCGCGATGATGGCAATGTTACGGAGAGTTTTAATATCTGACATGTGAATTCGATACGCCTAAAGTTTGAGGGCAAATTATACAGAAAAAATATAGATTTTAGTAGTGACAGTTTATTGACAATCGCATTTTTTTTGACGACTGGTACGCTTTTGGTTTTGTAAAGCTGTGTAAACAGATTAGAATAGCGCCACCTAGCCTTAATTTTCAGTGCCGCATGTCTGATTTAAACCAATCTCCCGAAGCAAAAGATCAACTCGATTTAGTCTATGGATTGAATGATCGACCAAAACCTTTTATTGCTTTTCTCGCTGCGTTCCAACATTTATTGGCCATTATTGTCCCGATTGTGACGCCGGGTTTGCTGATCTGTTTAGCACTTGGTGTATCAAAAGAAGACACCAATATGATTCTGTCGATGTCATTGGTGATCTCTGGTATCGCAACCTTTTTACAATGTAAAAAAGTCGGTCCATTTGGTGCAGGTCTCCTGATTGTACAAGGAACCAGCTTTAACTTTATTGGTCCTATTATCGGTATTGGTTCTGCGATGGTTGCGGCAGGCACACCTGTAGAAGCAGTCATGGCATCTATCTTTGGTGTGGTGATCGCGGGTTCATTCATTGAAATGGGTGTGTCACGGATCTTACCGTGGGTGAAAAAACTGATTACCCCATTGGTAACAGGTATTGTGGTGCTATTGATTGGTCTGACTTTAATTAAAGAAGGCCTGATCAGTATGGGTGGTGGTTATCAAGCTATGGGCGATAAAACCTTTGCCAATGCAGACAACCTCATCATGTCATGTACGGTTTTGGCACTGATCATTTTATTGAACCGTGTGCGTATTACATGGGTAAAAAGTTCTGCCATCCTAATTGCCTTAGTCGTGGGTTACATCCTTGCAGGCTTTATGGGTCATTTAAACTTTGATGGCTTAAAAGATGCTCCACTGGTTCAAATTCCAACACCGATGCACTTTGGCTTAAGCTTCTCTTGGAGCTTGTTTATTCCAATGGCATTTATCTACCTTGTGACATCTTTGGAAGCGATTGGCGATATTACCGCGACTTCTAAGCTTTCAAATCAAGCTGTAGATGGCCCTGAATGGATGAAGCGTATTAAAGGTGGTGTATTGGTGAATGGTGCAAACTCATTCCTTGCCGGTATCTTTAACACGTTCCCAAGTTCTGTTTTCGCGCAAAACAACGGTGTCATTCAGTTAACAGGTGTTGCAAGCCGCTATGTAGGCATTTGGATTGCTGCCCTATTGGTTATTTTAGGCTTACTTCCTGCTGTAGCAGGTGTCATTCAGGCAGTTCCACAAGCCGTGCTTGGTGGTGCTGTGATGGTGATGTTTGGTGCCGTGGCTGCCTCGGGTATTAATATCTTGTCAGGCATTCATTTAGACCGCCGCGCACTATTAATCATTGCGATTTCATTGGCATTGGGTCTAGGTGTTGCACAAGTACCACAAATCCTTGAACATCTTCCTGAATTGTTCCGTAATATCTTCAGTTCAGGCGTTGCCACTGGTGGTATCGCTGCCCTTATTTTGAATATTGTTCTTCCTGAAGTGAAGAAGTAAGTTCATTTGTCAAAGAACACTGCCTAGGTTCCGCCCTAGGCAGTGTTTTTTATGATGGAGAAATCTATGGATCTCACAAGTGAAGTCGTTATACGACAGATCGATTTATTACAAGATCGCGTGCTTTTCGTAAATGCACCGACAGATGACTTACTCAGTCAATTGAATGACAATATTAAGCCATCGATTTGGTGCTGGAATTTTAATGATTTTCAGTACTTTCAAAATCAACAGTCAAACGTCCATTTTGGTGTCGATTTTCCTGAAGGTCAGTTTGATCAAGCGGTTATTTTTGTTCCGAAATCAAAAGAGCTGCTGAATTATTTATTACACAATGTCGCAAGTCATCTTGCTCAAGGTGCGTCTATTTTCCTCGTGGGTGAGAAAAAAGGCGGTGTTGAACGCGCAGCAAAACAATTACAACCCTTTGGTAAAACCCTAAAAATTGATAGTGCGCGTCACTGTCAAATGTGGCAAACCCTCTTAGAAAAAACTGTAACACTCAAGCCACTGCAAGATTGGGTGCAAAAATATCCAGTTGAAACCCCAAATGGTGAGCTTACGATTTGCGCACTGCCTGGCGTATTTAGCCAGAACCGTTTAGATGTGGGTACGGCTACCTTATTGCCTTATTTATCACAAGTCACTTCGGGCAAAATTGCAGATTTTGGCTGTGGTGCGGGTGTTATCAGTGCTTATTTAGCCAAACTGAATCCTAAAAATCGTATCTTTGCCATGGATGTAGATGCCTTTGCACTGGCGTCTACACAAATGACATTTGAACAAAATTTGCTTGAACCTGAACAACTTGAGATTAAAGCGGTCACAGGAATCGAGGATGCTCCATTATTTTTACATGCCATAGTCAGCAATCCACCCTTCCATCAAGGGATTCAAACCGACTACAATGCCAGTGAAAATCTATGCAAAACTTCGCGCAGACATTTGAAGTCTGGGGGTGAGCTTTGGATTGTTGCCAACCGATTCCTCAATTATCCGACTTTAATTGAGCAACATTACGGTCAATGTACAATCAAAGCCGACCAACAAGGATTTAAAGTCTTGTTTGCGAGCACGCAAAAAAATCTTAAGGAACAATGATGAGCGAAACTCAAAAACCAGCTCAGCTTCAGCGTAAGTTGGGTGCTCGCCATCTCAACATGATTGCAATTGGTGGATCAATTGGTACAGGTTTATTCCTTGCCTCAGGTGCAACCATTGCCAATGCAGGCCCAGGTGGCGCCCTGCTTGCATACTGCTTAATTGGTATCATGATTTACTTCTTGATGACCAGTCTAGGTGAGCTTGCAACACATAATCCAACTTCGGGTGCATTCTTTACCTACGGCACCAAATATGTCGAGGGTGGTTTCGGCTTCGCTTTGGGTTGGAACTATTGGTATAACTGGGCAATTACCGTGGCATTTGAATTGGTTGCAGTCCAATTCATTATGAAATTCTGGTTTCCAGATATTCCGGGCTTTTACTGGAGTGCGATTTTCCTCGCAATCGTCTTTGCCATTAATGCGCTGACCGTAAAAGGCTTTGGTGAATCCGAATTCTTCTTCTCGCTTGTTAAAGTGCTCGCAATTGTTGCCTTTATCATTATCGGCCTGTTTATGATTGGCAAAATCATGCTGACACCGGGCGTAGAAACATTTGCCAACTGGACCAAGGGTGAAGCCCCATTTGTCGGCGGTTTATCTGCCTTGATTGGTGTGGCCATGATTGCCGGTTTCTCTTTCCAAGGGACTGAAATGGTTGGTGTGGCTGCAGGTGAATCGAAAGATCCTGAAAAGACCATTCCTATTGCCATCAAGCAAATTTTCTGGCGTATCTTGTTGTTTTATATCGTGTGTATCTTCATTATCGGCACTCTCATTGCCTATGATGACCCACGTTTATTACAAGCAGCATCTACTGAAAATATTGCACTTTCACCATTTACCTTACTGTATGAAAAAGCAGGTTTTGCTTTTGCTGCATCGGTGATGAATGCGGTGATCTTGACTGCGATTTTATCAGCGGGTAACTCTGGTATGTACTCCTCTACTCGTATGCTGTTTGATATGGCACGTAAAGGCAGTGCGCCGAAAGTCTTTGGTCGCTTAGATGCACGTGGCGTACCGATGAATGCGCTTTATGCAACAACGGCGATTGCGGCATTGTGCTTCTTAACCACTTTTATCGGTGAACAAGCGGTCTTTAACTGGTTACTGAACATGTCAGGTATGTGTGGCTTTATTGTGTGGCTCGGTATTGCAGTTTCACATTATCGCTTCCGTAAAGGCTACTTGGCTCAAGGCAATAAATTAGAAGATCTTGCTTACCGTGCAAAATTCTTCCCATTTGCACCGTGGTTTGCCTTTGTTTTGTGTGCCATCGTAGTCCTTGGTCAGAACTATCAAGCCGTTTTAGATGGTGAATGGTTGGCCGTTGTTTCTACCTATATTGGTATTTTCTTATTCCTTGCCATTTGGTTCGGTTATAAGTGGAAACACAAAACTAAGTTGGTTTCCTATCAAGAAATGGATGTAAAACCGATGAAAGTTGATCAAGAATAATGTGATCACTGAATAAAAAGAGCAGCATAAGAGCTGCTTTTTTTATGGCTAAAATTGTATCTCAATACATTCACGCTTTAGCAAAATATTTCGTGAGTAATGTTGAGGAATACTGTCTGATCTATCACCAACAACTGATACGCTCACTCAATCATGTTAAGCACCGAAAATAAAAACGCCCAATGCAATGCATCAGGCGTTTGTTCAAAAGTAACTACGTTTTCAGATTAAATTTTTCAATACTTAAGAAGCATTTTGCTGTTGTACAAAGGAAATAAACTCCTCTTCACTCATCACAGGTACACCCAACTTTTCAGCCTTTTCTAATTTAGAACCTGCCTTTTCACCTGCAACTACACATTTGGTTTTACCCGAAACACTACCACTGACACGTGCGCCTAAGGCTTGAAGCATTTGCGTCGCTTCATCACGCCCCATGGTACTCAATGTTCCAGTAATCACCCAACTCTCGCCATTCAGCGGCTGACGACTTGGTGCAACAGGTGCATCCCAATGAATCCCAGCTGCCAACAAACGATCAACCACTTCGAGGTTATGCGGCGCTTGGAAAAAGTCGACAATCCATTCAGCGGTAATATCACCAACGTCTGGCGTTTTTTTCAAGGATTCGAGATCTGCATGACGAATCGCATCAAAGGTTTGGAAGGTATTGGCGAGCATGCGTGCCGTGGTTTCACCCACGCCTCGAATGCCGAGTGCATAAATAAATGCACCTAGTGTCGTTTTCTTACTATTTTCAATAGAATCGATGAGGTTTTGAACCGACTTCTCACCCATTTTTTCAATGGTCAGTAATTTTTCACGATGCTCTGGCAAGCTATAAATATCAGCAACATCTTTGAGCAAATCCAAATGTAAAAGTGATTCCGCCCAACGGTCGCCTAAGCCCTCAATGTCCATAGCTTTACGCGATACAAAGTGACGAATTGCCTCAATACGCTGTGCAGCACAGTACAAACCACCTGAACAACGTGCCAAGGCTTCACCTTCGGGCATCACCACTGGAGATGAGCAGACTGGGCAATATGCAGGTAACTGAACTTCTACCGTATTTACAGGACGGAATTCAGGCCATACTTTTTCCACTTTTGGAATCACATCGCCACTACGGTAGACACTGACTGTATCACCCACACGGACATCTAAACGGTGAATTTCACCAATATTATGTAGAGTGACATTGGAAACCGTTACCCCTCCGACTGCCACAGGGTTTAAACGTGCGACTGGGGTCAAAGTCCCTGTACGCCCCACTTGCCAATCAATATTTTCAACCGTCGTGAGCGCTGCAACTGCAGGGAACTTATATGCCGTTGCCCAGCGCGGTTCACGACTTAAAAAGCCCAGTGTTTGCTGTTGCTTCAGGCTGTTAACTTTAATCACCATGCCATCAATTTCAACACTCAGGCTTGGTCGATCAATGATCATTTGCTCATACGCAGCTTGTACGTCCTGAATGTTGTCGCAAATAAAATGACGCTCACCCACGGCAAAGCCAAATTGTGTCAACCACTCAAGACTTGCAGACATGGTGGTTTGACCATGATGTGGTTCGCACTGTGCAATGCCATAAGCATAAAAAGCCAAAGGACGCGAAGCTGCAATTGCAGGGTCGAGTTGACGTAAGCTTCCTGCTGCTGCATTTCGTGGATTGGCAAAGGTTTTTTCACCTTTAGCTTCATTTTCAGCATTAAGCTTTTCAAAGCCTGACTTTGGCATCAGGACTTCACCACGGACCTCAAGCAGACTTGGAATTTCAGTCTGTGTAGAGGTCAGTACTTTAGGCAAATTACGAATGGTTTTTACATTTTGGGTAATGTCTTCCCCTGTTTCACCATCGCCCCGTGTCACACCACGGACTAAAATGCCATTTTCATACCAGAGAGAAATCGCCAGTCCATCAAATTTTAATTCGACATCATATTCAATTTTTTGATTCGGTAAGCGCTCTTCTACGCGGCGGGCAAAGGCAAATAAATCTTCTGCATTAAACACATTACCTAATGACAACATAGGCACTGCATGGGTTACAGATTCAAACTTAGATAAGGCCTTTCCACCCACTTTTGTAGTTGGTGTATCAGGTTGTACTAAATCAGGGTATTGCTCTTCTAAAGCTTTTAATTGGTGAAAAAGTTGATCATATTCACTGTCCTCAATTTCTGGCGTGTCCATGACATAGTAGGCATGGTTATGCTTCGCCAAGAGTTGAATCAGTTGTCGCATCTGTGCAACGACAGTGGATTGTTGTGTCATACATTCACCATAAAAAAGGGCGGTTCATGCTCCGCCCTCAAATTTCATTATCTGTTGCTATTATAGAAACCCACTCGGTGAGTTTCAATCAAAGACGCTTAGACTTCGATAGCTTGACCTTGACGATAATCAATCGCTTGATGACGCCAATGTTCACGCATCTGCGGTGTAAATTCTTGGTTATTTTGATCATACACAGTACCGTCAATTTCACGGGCAATTAGACGTGAAATGCTGTCCATGGTATCAAAGGCATTTTGTACATCGCTGTGTGGCAGCGCTAAGAAGAAGGCCAAACCTTTTACTTCTTCAGTCGATAAAGTTTCAAGATCAAAACCTTGCGCAGCGCCATCATTATTCATTTGCAATACAGAGAATAATAACTTTGTACCTTCTTCATCATAGCGATGGAAACAAGCCATTTCGCCAAAGCGTAAACCGTATTTCAGTAACACTTTTAATGCTTTTTCCCCCGACAAGGCACGGCTATCCGGGAACACATTTAAGGCGATATAAGTTTCCGCAGTCGCTAAAGCACTTTCTTCATCAACAATTTTTTGTTCATGTAAATGCGCATCCAAAATACTGCTTTCTTCATCAAAATCGCTGATTTCAGCTTTTTCAATTGCGCTATTTACACTAAATTCTGGCGCTTTTTCAGCAGGAACAGCATCAGCCTGAACTTCCGTCGCAGCAGTCGCTGCATGATTGGCATCGGCGGCTACAGATGCAACCGTTGTAGAGTCAGTTGCTTCTGTAGACAATGTACTGTCTTCTGTTGCAGTTTGAGCGTTTTCAACTGAAACGGGATCCGTCGTTGTCGTCTCAGTCTTTGCCGTAGCCTCAACGCTCTGCTCTGCTTGTTCCGTTGCCGTTGCTTCTGGCGTTACATTTGCTTGAACAGCTTCAGTCGTTTCAACCGCTGTGACTTTTTCCTCAGCCAAAGTCGGCTCAACACGTTGCGTGGTTTCAGGTGTATTTAACTGATTGCGTACATGGCGCGGAATAACAGGTTGCTGACTATCAGGATCAATATGTAATTCGGTGTCAAGTGATGGCGCTGCATCCGCAGGTTTACGAAACATCATTCGAATGCCCACAACCATGATAATTACAGCGATTACAATCCCAACTATAGTGGTGATTTCCATGTTATGCCTCCGCAGCTAAACCGTATTCTTTGGCTTGCTCTATATTCACAGTCACTAATTTTGAAGTTCCTGGTTCTGGCATGGTCACACCAAGTAAGTCAGTTGCCATTGTCATAGCCAGTTTATTGTGTGTAATGTAGATAAATTGCACTTGTTCTGAAAGCTCTTTTACAAGATTACAAAATCTTCCTACATTTGCATCGTCTAAAGGTGCATCGACTTCGTCTAAAACGCAAAATGGTGCAGGATTTAGGCGGAAAATCGCAAAAACCAAAGCCAATGCGGTCAGTGCCTTTTCACCACCTGACAATAATGCCAAAGAGCTGTTTCGTTTACCCGGTGGTCGTGCCATCAGTTTTACACCCGATTGCCAACCATCTTCAAGGCTTAAGCTTGCTTCACCACCATTAAATACTTTCGGAAATAACGCTTGAAGTTCTGTATTGACCTTATCAAAAGTGCTCATAAACAGCTTCCGCGTTTCCTGATCAATGCTTTTCATCGCAGCTTGCAGTTGTTCAACGGTCTTTTGCAAGTCATCAATTTGGTGGCTTAAATCATCAAAGCGTTTAGAAACTTCAGTATATTCTTCTGCCGCAGCCAAGTTGACTGCACCCAATTTATCAAACTGCTGCTGTGCTTTTTCTAGTTTTTGCTGATGGGATACCACATCAATGCTTAAACCTGTCAGCATTTCGCTGTTCATTTCTTTCAGCTGTTCAGAATAATGCTGTAAATCAGACTGCGCGGATTGCCAAGCCAGACGCTTTTCTTCCAATTGCGTACGCAATTTTTCATCTTGCTGTTGATGTGAATGGCGTTGTTCCGTCAATGTCTGTTGTTTGCTCTGAACATTATTGAGTTCAAGCTGCCAGTCATTCCAGGTTTTTTGTAAACGTTCAGTGACTTGAGCCTGCTCTGAATACTGTGACTCAAGCGCAGGCAATTCTAACTGTACTGGATCGACAAATTTCTTTGCCTGCTCCATCTGTCCAATAATTTGCTGAGTTTGCGCTTTCAAAAAGACCGTGTCTTTTTCTAATAATTCAATCTGTTGTTTTGTCTGTACAGACTGACGACGCACAATTTCCAATTCTTGCTGACTGTGTAATGCCACTTGCTGAGCACTTTCCAGTGCTAGACTCAACTCTTCAACTTGGAATTGCAAGGTTTTATAATTGGGCAAAGCTTGCTCAAGCTTCATCGTCAGCGCATGCAAATCAATTTCCAAATCGTCTTTTTGCATGGCATCTTCTTCAAGCTGTGCTTCAAGTTGCTGTAATTGATCTTCTAACTGCTGCTTTTGTAATGCAAAAGCCTGATTGGAACTTTGTACCTTCGCAATGGCAACATCAGCATTTTGAATGTCTTTTTGCCAATTTTTTAATTGGCTATGTTGCTGTTGCAGATTTTGCTGTAAAGCTTGTACGGCATTTTGCAACTCAGGCAATTGGCCTTCTAGTTGCGTTAGCTTTGGCTGCTGCTCTGCAAGTAATTCAGTCAATTCATCTAAGCGAATACGGTGGCTCAATGCACTTTGCCCTGCTTGGCTGTCCTCATCATAATCTAGACCAATCACCCAATCTGCACCGACATGATAACCATCGAGCGTGAGTATTGACTGACCTGCGGCCAGTTTAGCCTGATGGCTCAATGCCACCGTCAATGTTTCAGCAATCGCGACCTGCTGCCAGATCGAAAGTTGTGGTGCTTCAATCCACCTCGCCAAAGCGTCTAATCCAACGATTTGTACTGCTGTGTGATGATTGCCTTTGACCTGACGTGCAATACCGTCTTGAAAATTATCACTGTGTCCTAAGACTTGGGCACTCAGCCATTTAGACAAAAATTTCTCGACCAGTTGTGCATGCTGTTTACCTTGTGTGCTCAACTGCAACTGCTGCATTAAATGTTGACGCTGACTTTGCTGCTTTGGACTAGCTTTAATCATCAATTGATTTAGGTTTTTATGCTCTGACAACAGCACCTGTATTTCTGACTTTAGCTGCAACACCGTATTTTTGTGCTGTGCCTGCTGTTCTTGTGCAGCTGCAAGCTGTGCTTGAGTTTCGGCAATCACCAGCTCTTGTTGCACAATTTGCTGTTCGAGCTGCTGCTTATCTTGCTGATACTGCTCCAACTCATCTTGCTGCGCCTGATGCTGAATTTGACCTCGTTGCTGTTGCAGAGTCTCACGTTGTTGCTCAATACGACCAATATTTTTGGTCAATTGTTCACTCTGCGCCAACATCTGTAGCTTTTGCTGTTGCTGCTTTTCAACTTGCCCACGGCATTGTTCAAATTGTTGAACCGCTTGTTGATGCTGAGCTTTCAAATCGGCTAACTGCTGGGTCTGTTCCTGACTACTGCTTTCTTGGCGCTGTAATTGCTCAACAAATCCATCTTGCTGTTCTTGCAGCGTTTCCAGTTGTAACTCCAATAACTGTAAACGTTCTTTGGTTTGAGCTTTTTGCTTTTCAAGCTCCACCAAACTTGCCGAATTTTGTGCAAATAAACCCTGCTTTTGCTCCAGTGTCATTTTCAACTCAGACAGTTTCTTTTCCGCCTGTTGCCATTCACTTTGTAAGGGGGTGGACTGCTGAATAAGCCGTTGAAATAAAGCACTGGTGGAAGATAAGTCATGCTCTAGAGTATTCAGCTCAGAACGCACCAGTTTGAAGGTTTCCCCGAGCTCATTCATCTGAAGCGTGTATTCTTGCTGTAAACGCATACTTTGCTCACATTGGAAAGACAGCACTTCGATCTTAATAGTACGAATTTGGGTTTCTAATTCTTTATATTGCACCGCCGTTTCAGACTGACGCTTTAAGGTTTTCAACTGAGACTTCAGTTCTGATGCAATGTCTTCGAGACGTTCTAAATTTTGAGTGGTGTGTTCTAGATGCTGTAAAGTTTCACGACGACGAGCTTGATATCGAGAAACCCCAGCTGCTTCTTCAATATACACACGCATTTCTTCAGGTTTGGCATCGACCAAACGGTTGATCATGCCCTGTTCAATAATCGCATACGAACGTGGACCTAAACCGGTACCTAAGAAAATATCGGTAATATCACGACGGCGGCATTTGGTGCCGTTGAGGAAATATTCGGATTTACCATCACGATTGACCTGACGACGAACTGCTAGTTCAGTATAGGCATTATAAGCGCCACCTAGCTTGCCATAGGTATTATCAAAACGCAGTTCAACACTCGCCATCCCGACTGGTTTACGCTTTGCCGTTCCGGTAAAAATAACATCTTGCATGGTGCCACCACGCAATTGACGGGCACTGGACTCCCCCATAACCCAACGAATGGCATCAATCACATTGGATTTACCACAGCCGTTCGGTCCAACAACCGCACTACGGTTGCCTTCAAATTTTAGAGTTGTGCTATCGGCAAAAGATTTGAAGCCGGAAAGTTTTAAACTGCTTAAACGCATAATGTCCTGATCAGCGGCGTGAACGTCTCGCCCACGCTAATTCAATTTGTTTCATCCGTGTTAGTGATTCCAACACAAGGTTGCGTAAGTGTCGACAAAAATCTTCCATAAATAAAGTGGCTTGATGTGATTTTCTGATTAAAACTGCATCAGTCACTAATTTAAACAAATCAAAAGATTCTTGTATTTCACGTCGTGAAATATTCAGTGTCAGGAAATAACTACGTCTGAGTGATGGCAACAATTCTTGGTAATAACGCATCAGGTAAGTATTTCCCACCATTTCATGCTGACGAGCCATGCCCTGAAAAATCAGATCATAAAACTTTTCGGTATTGCCTTGGCGAGTTTCCACGTCTAATTGTTCAAGTAATAACTGAATACGCTCAGCTTCATGGCTGCGCCACGTTTCCGCCATACGATGCACAATTTGGCCCAACAATAATGCTGCAATATCAAATAATGAGCGCACTTGTAAAGCCGACATTTCAGAGACTAAGGCGCCACGTCGCGGGTAGATTTCAATGAGTTGGGTCCGTTCTAAAATCAATAAAGCTTCACGAACAGAGCCACGGCTCACATCCAATTCGGCCGCAATTCTAAGTTCCTGAATACGCTCGCCTTCGACCAACTCACCGCGAATAATTTGTTCACCGATGTGTTTGGCAATTTGTTCTGACAAACTGTCCGCTTCTTGTTGTTGCATACTGTTCCTATCTTTTTTTTATAAGATGCAATGTTCAGATTTACACTCAATCTATTTGCATTAGAAACGATAAGCAACCTAATTGAACATGACATTGTCTGACAATCTTGTGTCAACAAAGCCAATTTTTTCAGTCAAAACGGACAATCATGCGCCAAAGGCTTGCATACCTTGGTAAATAAAATAGCAGCCGACTGTTGTTAATAAACATGCAAAACAACGCTTTAGCATAAATGGCGACAACATATGAGCCACTTTCGCACCCAATTTCGCAGTGATGAAGCTCATGACACTAATCCCGATAAATGCATAAATATGGATATAACCAATGGTATTGGGAACCTCGATATCGGCATGATGACCAAACCACATAAAGCCAAGGGCCCCTGCAATCGCAATCGGTAAACCACATGCAGCAGATGTCGCGACCGCTTTTTGCATAATGACGCCGTTTTTATTCAAATACGGGACGGTTAAGCTACCACCACCAATACCGAAGATCGCAGAAGCAATCCCAATACCACCGCCTGCTACCATTTGCATGGCTTGTGAGGGTAAATGTTTATTCGGATCGACAGGTGTTGCTGCACCTCGAAACATTTTAAAGGCTACCCAGACCGCAAAAAAGCCGATTAACAGTTGCAAACCCTGCCCTGAGAGATAATCAGCAATGCCTGCACCGAGAAATGAACCGATCACCAAACCTGGTGCCAAATTCCGAAAGACATTCCACAGCACTGCACCTTTTTTATGATGCGCCGAAACCGAACTGAGTGAGGTGACAATAATCGTGGCTAAAGATGTGCCCACCGCCATGTGCATAATCACACTGGGATCATACTGAAGTTGGGTAAAAACGATGAATAAAATCGGCACAATAATCAGACCACCGCCAACACCAAATAGCCCCGCAGCAAAACCAGCGATTGCACCAATCAGTAAATATATGATTAACTCCATCAATATTATTCCACAACTCTCAGATTCAAATGGATTTAGAGACCAGACACTTACAGCAATTGCTGAGCACAGTACCTCAACCGCCTGAAGTTTTATTACTGAAGCCCATTACTACATCGACCAATGACGATGTCCGTGAGATTGCCAAAAAAGGCATTCAGCATGTTTTGGTATGCAGTGAACAACAGACTCAGGGCCGTGGGCAACGCGATCATCAATGGGTCTCACCCGTTGGTAATATCTATTTAAGCACATTGCTGAATTTACAGACAGCGATAGATGGACGGCTTGCACTCGAAATTGCCTTAAATATCTTGCAAATGCCAAGTTTGCAAAATCTCGCATTACAAGTGAAATGGCCCAATGACCTATATAGCCCACAAGGCAAATGGGGCGGGATTTTGATTGAACCAATTTCGCCACATCAAGCGATTGTCGGCGTGGGCATGAACTTATTTCCGATTCCATCCACAGGAATTGAGCAACGCGCAACGTCGTTATATGAACTCGGACTTCACTCGCCAAACCGTTTACAGTTAATCGCTGAACTCTATGCAGCGATTCAACTTGCAGGTGAATGGTTCGATCATAACTGCTATAACCTCGCTGCACGATTCAACCATTATGCTGCATTTATGCAACAGCCTGTTGAGCTTGAACACCTACAAGGCAAAAGCCAAGGCCGCTTTCTCGGTATTGAAAATGATGGTTCGATCAACATCCAAACGTCACAGCGCTTAGAAAATCATTTCCAAGGTCGCTTACGTTTAGCAGATCAATCATAAACAGGATTGCAAAGGCCTACTGATGAAAAAATTATGGCTCGATGTCGGTAATACCCGGCTGAAATACTGGATTACCGAACATGATCAAATTATAGAGCATACTGCGGAACTGCATTTACAGTCGCCTGCCGAACTCCTACTCGGTTTGATCCAGCACTTTAAAAGCTTGGACTTAGATCAGGTCGGGATTTCTTCAGTACTCGACAAGAAAAATAATGATCGGATTCAAAAAATTCTTAAATTTTTATCGGTTCCTGTCACCATTGCCAAAGTTCATGCCGAATATGCGGGCTTACGCTGTGCATATGAAGACACCAGTAAATTCGGGATCGACCGTTGGCTGCAAATGCTGGCTGTGGTCAAAGACCCTACACAAAAATACTGTGTCATTAGCTGTGGCACGGCACTCACCATTGACTTAACGGATGGCTTACAACATTTAGGCGGCTATATTTTGCCAAATTTGTATTTGCAACGTGATTCGCTCATCCAAAACACCAAAGGCATTAAAATTCCAGATGCCACCTTTGATGAGCTGTCTCCTGGTAAAAACACCATAGATGCTGTTCATCATGGCATCTTGCTCAGCTTGGTCAGCACCATTGAAAAGGTTCTCGACAAATATCCAAGTCAGTTGATTTTAACCGGTGGCGATGCTGCGCTATTTGCACGCTATTTAGAACAATATCAGCCAGCTGTCGAAGCAGATTTGCTGCTTCGAGGCCTACAAAGTTATGTAAATGGCGTGTAATTTAGCCATTTTTTGATAGCAAACTGTGAAAGCGTGATGACCAATGGTGATCACGCTTTTTTATTGATGGTCATTTCATATAAGCGTGGTTACAAATTGTATCGCGATTCATGACCTTTTTTCGTCCAAGGAATTACAATAGCCTGCGATGATCGACAGATACATCAGCAACTTTATAATTTAAAAATGTCTTTCAAGATAGAATATAAGACGAAGAGTATAGATATGAAATTTAAAAATTTACTGGGTTTAAGCCTGCTCGCCTCTACATTATTCTTCGGCGGTTGTACCACGACACAAAATCTAGCCAACTCTAAAATCCCTACCGAAATCAAATCACAGCTCAGCACCTCTGAAGCAGTTTTGGGCTATTTTGGAGATGAAGATAATCCTGATTACTGCGGCTGCGTATCATATATTGACTCAAGCTATTACATGACTCCAGTCAAAGACGGATATTACCGTGTACTTTTAGGTCGTAATGCCACAGGTGATTTTTTAGTTCAAGATTTTTACCAAGAAACCAAAACCCCTCAATCCTCACCTGCTTGGGTTAAAGATCCGATGAAATTATTTAGTTTCAGTGGCAGTGACATCGAAGGTCCGGTAACGCTTTATCGTAAAAACGGCAAAGTAGAATCTACCTTTGTAAACCAAGATGGCGTGAGCATCCAAGGCGAAGAATTTTATCCAACAGGACAACGTGGCGCAGCGTATAAAGTCGATGAAAATGGTAATGACGCCTATCGCTTATGGTATGCCTCAGGAAAAATTGCGGCTGAATATGTGGTCGATACCGACGGTGAATATGTTGGTGGCTATAAAGCTTGGCAGGAAGATGGTCGTGAAGCCAATGACGACATTGACGACATTCGTGAACGTGTTGCTTTAGAACTCGACTGATCTTTCAACAGTTCGAACAAACAAAAAAGGCGCAGATTGCGCCTTTTTTCTCTTCAATTGCACCAATTGCATGATTGCAATCTCAGTCTTCACTAAATATCTTATCTACAAAACACGCGATCTATTAAACACGCGCACAGAACCTAGCTAAGCCGTTAAAATCGGCTTTAACACGTGCCACAGTTGTGGAATTTCAGAAAAGCCATCCTGTGCTGTGAAATGCCCCGCTTCTTTCACCTCATAAATTTGTGCATTTATAAAATTGCCCAATTGGATCGCAACCGGCGGCGGCACGATAGGATCATTGGATGAAATCAAACTAATACAAATTGGCATATAGGTCTGTAAAACACCACTATCCATTTTTGCACGTTGAATAAATGCGGTTAATTCAGGTTGTGTCGGTAAACTACTTTTAAAACCTGACACAAAAACGCCCGCTTTAATCCGTGTGCCATGCTGTTCAAAATATTGATTGAGATAATGCAGCGTGGTTAAGCACCCCAAACCATGGGCAATCACAATGGTATTTTCATCCAAATCTGGTATTTGCAACGCTAGAAATTCTTGCCAATGGTCAAAATCAGGTTGTGCTGCATTTGCCATCACGATGCGTCGAGAATAATGTCCTGCTTCCTGCAGCTTTCGTCCTAACCAAGGAAACCAATGATCATTCGGTGATGCATCATGACCATGAACAATATAGATCTTTTGGCTTTCTGGCGTATGCGGTGTATTCATGATTTGATTCTTATTTTAGGTGATTATTTTTGGTTAAACCTTCAATTTGCAGTTCGGCAAATTTTCACCTCTGTTTTAAACCTGTCACCTAAACGCTCTCAATGTCAATTTGGCATCTTTTTGTAATGATTTAGCTCAGTACGTTATCTATCGGCTCATATAGTCAAATTTTTCCAGCACTTGCTATCAAATGTACCCTACCACTTTACTTGAACGCACAGTCTCGTCAAATTGCAGCCATAAAAAAAGGCGCTGAATGCGCCTTTTTTTTAAGTCCAAATTACTTCGGATCTTTACTGCCGAACAATGGACCCATGCCACCGCCGCCAAATTGTTTTTGCATATTGCCTAATGATTTCATCATTTTTGCCATACCCGTTGGGTTGGCAAATTTCTTCATCATTTTCGCCATTTGCGCATGTTGCTTGATGAGTTTATTTACTTCCGCAACATCCATACCACAGCCTGCTGCAATACGTTTTTTACGGCTTGGATTCATCAAGTCTGGGTTACGACGTTCTTTAATGGTCATCGATTGAATAATCGCTTCCATTTTCTTCACTTGCTTTTCAGGATTTGCTTGTGCAATTGCATCTTGAATCCCTGAGTTGCTCATGCCTGGAAGTTTATCCAGGAAGCCCATCATGCCGCCCATTTTGTTCATTTGTTCAAACTGCATCAGCATATCTTCAAAGTTGAAGCTACCGCCTTTTTGCAGTTTTTTTGCCATTTTTTCGGCTTTTTCTTTGTCGATTTTACGTTCAACTTCTTCAACCAAAGAAAGTACGTCACCCATACCCAAAATACGCTGTGCGATACGTTCAGGATGGAATGGCTCTAGGGCATCGAGTTTTTCACCCATACCCAAGAATTTGATTGGCTTACCAGTAATGGCACGAACAGAAAGTGCTGCACCACCACGTGCATCACCATCCGTTTTTGTCAGGATCACACCTGTTAAAGGTAAGGCATCATTAAAGGCTTTTGCAGTATTCGCCGCATCCTGACCAGTCATGGCATCAACCACGAACAATGTTTCAGTTGGCTTAATTGCTGCATGTAGCTCTTTAATTTCATCCATCATTTCGTCGTCTACATGTAAACGACCTGCTGTATCGACAATCAAGACATCAGCAAATTGAATTTTTGCTTGCTCAATCGCACGATTTGCGATGGTAATTGGTTTTTCTTCTGCGCTTGATTCAAAGAAAATCGCGCCAACTTCACCTGCAACCGTTTGTAGCTGCTTAATCGCTGCTGGACGATAAACGTCGGCAGACACCATTGCTACTTTTTTCTTTTGACGTTCTTGTAAGAAACGTGCAAGTTTTGCCGCAGTGGTTGTTTTACCCGCACCTTGTAAACCTGCAAGAAGCACAACAACTGGTGGTTTTGCCGCTAGGTCTAGGCTTTCATTCGCCTCACCCATCATTTTGGTCAATTCGTCATGAACGATTTTGACGAAAGCCTGCCCCGGTGATAACTGAGTCATCACTTCTTGGCCCAATGCTTCTTCCTTAACTTTCGCGATGAATTCACGAGTTACAGGTAACGCAACATCGGCTTCAAGAAGTGCCATACGTACTTCGCGTAACGTATCTTTAATATTGTCTTCGGTTAGCTGCCCTGAGCCAGTAACATTTCTTAAACTCTGCGTGAGTCGTTCTGTTAAGGTATCAAACATTGCAAAATCCGCTTAAAATAGCCATGAGCAAAAAATTGTTTCTTAAAATAGAAAATTTATGCATAGAATGCTATAGGATACTTTAGTTCTTGCAGAATTTATATAAATGAATATTCAACATCCTGAAAAAGGTTTGACATGATCAGTCTCCCCTTGGTTTACACGATCCTAGCATTAATCGCTTATACCACGTCTTTTTGGTATTTATTCAGCCATTTAATGTCTAAACGTGCGCCGAACCATTGGTTTATTGGTGTTGTACTTGGTTTAGGCATGTTATTGCATGCAGGTGTTTTATATAACGACATGTTGACGCCTATGGGTGTGAACTATGACGTGTTCAACCTGATGTCATTTACTTCAGGTCTCATGCTATTACTCAGTGTGTTATTTAGTACCTATCGACCTGTGCTTGCGATGAACCTATTGGGCATTCCTGTGGCAGCGACGGGATTGATTTTGGGCTTTGCATTTAGTCGACAAAATCAATTTATAGAACAACATTCACTGGGTTTAGACATCCATATTATTTTGTCACTTTCCGCATATGCCGTCCTGCTGATGGCAACAATTCAAGCGGTTATTTTGCGTTTACAAGACCGTGAACTAAAAAACAAGCAGAAAAAGCGTGTATGGGTGAGTCTGCTTCCATCCTTCCAAGCCATGGAATCTTTGCTATTTGATTTATTGATTGCTGGATTTGCACTACTGACCGTGGCGCTTGGGTTTGGTTTCTTCACCATCGATAACTTCTTTGCACAGCATTTGGCACATAAAACAGCCTTTAGCATTATTTCATGGTTCGTCTATGGAGCTTTGCTTATTGGACACTATCGTTTTGGCTGGCGTGGTCAAAAAGCTATTCGCTTTACCATTATTGGTTTTTGTCTTTTGGCAGTCGGCTTTATTGGATCTAAGTTTATTTTAGAAATGGTTTTGGGCCGCTAAGTCGACGATGAAACGATTTTAAGTTTTATTAAGAAGTAAGTTTTATCAAGAAAGGAGCTAAGGCTCTCTTTATTATAGCTTGATTATTCACACAGAAATAACTGGCATAAAAAAAGCGCTATACAGCGCTTTTTTTTCATTACGTCTAAATTATAGAGCAACGATGTTTACAGCATTCGGGCCTTTTTGACCTTGAGCGATGCTGAAAGAAACCTTTTGGCCTTCTTGCAAAGTTTTGAAGCCTGAACCAGTGATTTCGCTGAAGTGAGCAAAAACGTCAGGACCGTTGTCTTGTGCAATAAAACCGAAACCTTTAGTTTCGTTGAACCATTTAACTGTACCAGTAACTGTATTAGACATAATAATACCTATTAATTTGTTGATTTAGCCATTGGATGATGACTGACTATAACTTGGAAAATAATAAAGAATTGAACTTCATTTCTGTAAAAAACGAAGGATTATGACTAACACTGCGATACTTAAAGAAAATTTACGAAACAATACTTTTTTTCTAGTTGCAGCCATCATACATGAAATCTTAAAAGATTCAAGCACAGTATATGTTGTTGATTCCATTAAAAAACAACAGTATAAGCCATCTTCTTATTATTACTATCCATATGTATTTACTCATTTTATTGTTAAAGTTTTATGTCAGTCAATACTTTACGACTTTGGTCCTAATTTCACCAAATAGTTACATAAAATCTTGTCATTTCGTATTCCGCGTCACCATAAGCACAAAACCTAGACATCCCTTTCAAAACCACGTATAACTCCGTTTTTCAATTTTTGGCTGTGTGACCGTGAAACTTGTTCTTGCGCCGATGGAAGGCTTAACCGATCCAATTATGCGAGATGTGTTGACGCATGTGGGGAGTTTTGACTGGTGTGTAACCGAGTTTATCCGTGTCACGGACTCTGTCCTGCCCGATCATATTTATCATAGCTATTGTCCTGAACTAAACAATGAAGGCAAAACTGCAGCAGGAACACCGGTTCATGTGCAGTTCTTAGGTAACAATCCCACTATGCTCGCGGCAAATGCTGTACGCGCGGTAGAACTTGGTGCCCCTGCGATTGATATGAACTTTGGTTGCCCTGCAAAAACCGTCAACCGCCACCGTGGTGGTTCAGTTCTGCTAGATGAGCCTGAAGTGGTGTATGAGTTAGTCAAAGCTGTGCGTGATGCTGTTCCGAGTCATATTCCTGTATCGGCAAAAATGCGTTTGGGCTATATGGACCGTAACTTCACTATGGAAAATGCGCATGCCATCGAAGATGCAGGAGCTGCATGGGTTACAGTCCATGCGCGGACCAAAGCCGATGGTTATACCCCGCCTGCCTTTTGGGATCAATTGCAACCCATTCGTAAAGCATTGAAAATCAATGTGATTGCTAACGGTGAAATTTGGAATAATGCCGATGCCAAACAGTGCCAACTCGAATCCGGTTGTGAAGACCTAATGATTGGTCGTGCTGCGGTGACCACTCCTGACATTACACAGTGTATCCGTCGTAATACCGATGAACCGCTGATTACATGGCATGAACTACTTGGATTACAAATTCGTTTCTTAAATGGCTCGTATAAAAAAGAAATGAATATGGTCGGTCGTTATAAACAATGGCTCGGCATGATGTCGAAGCACTATCCAGAAGCCAAAGTCCTTTGGGATGAAGTAAAACGTGTCAAACCACTTGATGAAATCGTGCAAAAACTCAAAGCCGGTATGTAAGTTTTAAAGCACATCGCCCAATATGAAAACGAAAAAGTGTGAAAACACCTATCTAAGCGTAGCCGCAGAGCCTTTGATTATACCTACAGTGTTCAAAGGCTTTGTTGTTTGGCAAACTCTAATATTGCGTCGATCTCATCTGCCAAGAACTCTTTAGGATGTTCCGAAGTCGGGTTCATCACCAAGCTTGCGCCTTTGGTAATCGCAAATAATTTTTCAGCACTGATCATGACAAACTCTGCATCTGCACCAACATCCTGTTGAAGCATCGCAAGACTCAGAAAAAATGGAATGGCTTGCTCGCCTTGCTCCGTTTCCATCAATTGAAAATGTAAATGCTGCTCTGTATCACGCTCACCCAAACAATATACTTGGCTGGCTAAAAGTTGCTGATAAAAGTCTTGGTATTGCTCAGGATGATCTAAAGTCGATTCATAAAGATGTTGAAGCGTGTCGTTCATTGTTATTGTCCGTCTATTTTTATCAGTCAGATACTGTTCACAATCCACAGCATACAGGAAGTTTATGAATTATGCCGTTGATTTAAATCTTCAACGTGCTGTCGATTTGTTTTCCACGATTTTTCTAAAATTTCTTTTTCTAAACGCAACTGTATTCGTTTAAGTTTCATTTCAGAGACCACGGGTTGCTGAAAGGTTTGAACATAGTCCACCCAAGCTGTACCCCGAAATACATTCGACGGCATCTCTGTTTTAAACACTGCTTCAGGCATAAAAACAATCACAGAATGCATATTGTCTTTATCCACAATATCGCTTAACACCTGTTCTAACACTTTCATATGTTTATAATTTTGGTGAATTGGATTTTGAAATTTAAAACTTTTTTTATAAATCTTTTGCGTCCATTGTTTTTGTCTCTCGCTCCCAAAAATCCAGCCCTTATAGTTTTTAGTTTCAATCACAAACACACCAAATGGGCTTAAAAGAAGATGATCAATTTGAGTTGTAGCTCCTTCGCCATCTGGTAAGGTCAAATCATTTAACAATATATAATGGTCTTTCAAATAAAGTTTGACATGAACGGCGACAGCAAACTCTCCCATTTTCCCCTTTAAATAAGGTTTAAATGCTTTGATTGCCCCCACAATCAGTAACAATGGAATTAGCCACCACAACGTCGAAATGAAGGGTGCAAAGATTTGAGAAATATTCATTAATTTGATTCATTATTTTAAATAAGTATATTTTCTATTTTATTGTAATTTCTCAATTTTTAACAATATTTCTTTATTTTCTAGACCACCCGCAAAACCCACTAATTTTCCATTTGCGCCCACGACACGATGACAGGGTGCAATAATTGAAATTGGATTTTTACCATTGACTGCACCGACAGCACGTACGGCTTTGACATTGCCGATCTGCTCTGCAATTTGTTTATAGCTGCGAGTTTCTCCAAAAGGAATCGTCAGTAAAGCTTGCCAAACTTGTTGCTGAAATGCGGTGCCTTCAAAGTCTAGCGGCAAGTCAAATTGCTGTCTTTTACCTGCAAAATATTCATTTAATTGCTGTGCGGTTTTGAGCAAAATCGGGTGTTGCAGATCTTCAACCAAAGCCGCCAATCGCACACGATTAGGGTTTTCATTTTCCCAAAGAACAGCCACCAATGCGGTTTCATGTGCAACAAGTTTTAATTGTCCAACGGGTGAATCTAAAAACTGATAAGAAAGTTGCATGACATACTCCAAGCTCAAAATCGCAACACTTCATTATTCAGGAGGACGATAATTTCATCAAGACTAGTCCTGAAATAATCAGGACCGCAGCTAGCATACGCATGGCATTGGCAGGCTCACCCAATACAACGATGCCGAGGATAAATGAACCCACTGCACCAATGCCTGTCCATACTGTATAGGCTGTACCCAGCGGTAAGGATTTCATTGCATAAGACAATAAAGCAAAACTTGCGATCATGAAAACAATGGTCAAAATACTTGGCGTCAGTTTGCTAAAGCCTTCAGAGACTTTCATACAATATGCCCAGACTACCTCAAGCAATCCCGCTACAATTAATAAAACCCAAGCCATATTTTTACCCATAAAAAAAGCACAGAGGTCAATGAGCTCTGTGCTTTAGAACATATTAACTTGAAGATAATTTCATCAAGATTAGACCAGAAATGATCAGTACTGCGGCTAACATCCGCATGGCAGTTGCAGGCTCACCGAGTATAAAAATACCCACGAGGAATGAGCCAATCGCACCGATTCCTGTCCAAATGGTATAAGCCGTTCCTAGAGGCAACGTTTTCATGGCATAGGCCAATAAACCAAAGCTCAGGATCATAAAAAATAAAGTGACTAAACTTGGGCCAAGTTTTGTAAAGCCTTCTGAGAGCTTCATCGAATAGGCCCAAACGATTTCAAAAATACCAGCGAATACCAGAACAACCCAGGCCATAATGCCTTCCTCCATATTAGTAGAGTCAGGTCGTCCTGACGATTTTTCTTACTGGTTTTGAACAAAGATGTAAGGGAGGTCGTTCCTCCGAATATTGTCTCAGTATAGCAAATATGCTGAATTTTAGTGCAGTCTTTACATTTTTTGACCAAATTCAGGGCGTTATTCAGTTAAGGAAAAAAACTTGTGCAAATGAATTACGCCAAAACATGGCATATCTTTTCAAAGGACAGATTCGGAGATAAAAAAGGCACCACCAAAACCAGTTGATGATGCACTCTTTATTTGGTCTATTCGCCGATTAGAACTTCAGACGAAGGCCTGCGCCATACCACCAGTGTTTTTCACTTCCAGTTTCAGCTTGCCATGCCGTATGCTGATTTCCTTTTTCGGAGCTGTAAGCAACATCGATAAATGGCATCAACTTTTTATTGATTTCATAGCGTGTTTCTAGCCCTAGCCATACAGCACTGAGTCCTGTTTTTTGTGCATAGGCGGAATCATCACTCAGCACCACATCTAGGTTCAGATACGGTTTTAAAATCAATTTTTGCGTCAGCAGCAGATCACGTTCGGTTTCTAAAGAAAAACTGACCTGATTATCTGTACCAAGATATAGATAAGCATCAGTTTCAAAGAAATACGGTGCCAGACCATGCAGACCCACCGCAGCATCTAACTGTTCTTTGTCCGTCACTTGATGTTCATCGACCCGATAACGCGCACCAATTTGTGCATCCCAAAAGTCGGAGATCATACGGCTATACATCACTTGAGCCGCATAATCAGCGTCTTGAGATTCTGCTTTATCGGCATGTAGTTTGATGAATAGCTTATTTTCATCGGTCCCGATTCGACTCTCAATTTCGGTCTTTAAACTTCCTCGGCCATCGGCATTATTGAGCCATCGATTGTCTATTTCGGTCGCTTGATAAATCTGTCCACCATGTTCACGCTTATGATCAACAGGATGCTGCGCAAAATCAGCACGTGACGCAATAGATGATGCTTTTGCATGTTCTGCATGTTCTGCATGTTCTGCATGTTCTGCATGTTCTGCATGTTCTGCATGTTCTGCATGTTCTGCATGTTCTGCATGTTCTGCATGTTCTGCATGTTCTGCATGTTCTGCAGTATGCTCTATCTGGCTCGATTCAATCCCTGTTTGCAGCTCTTGATGCGACGAATCATGTGAGGAATGCGACTCATGTTGAGCTGACATCGGCATGCTGTGATGTGCATCTTGCGCCATGGTTATTTGAGTGACCGATGCCAAAGCTAAACTTAGAACCGTATATGTGCATGGTTTAATGATGCGCATGAGACACCTCCTTTTGCGGTACAGACGCCGTTTTCGTATTCTCCGCGACATTTGCGACCACGAGTTTATTCATCATCCCTGCGGACATGTGATACAGCAAGTGACAATGAATCGCCCATTCCCCTAATTCATTGGCCGTTAACAGAGCCGTCACTGTTTTCCCCGGCGGCACAATCACCGTATGTTTATTTGGCATTTCAGAAGACACTTGCCCATTTTCCAATTGCATAAACATGCCATGTAAATGCATCGGATGCGCCATCATGCTGTCATTGACAAATTTCAGTCGAATTCGCTCACCATATTTCACCCTTAGTGGTTCAGCTTCACTGAATTTTTTGCCATTCATGGTCCACATATAGCGTTCCATCGTTCCACCCAAATGAATGACCAAGTCTTGCGTCGCTTCACGTGTATCAGGCTGCGGGGTTAACGCTTTTAGATCACTATATTGCAGTGCCTTATCACCGACAGGTGTTGAAGCATTGGCCCAACCCATAACCGTTGCTGAATTTTCAACTACTTGCTTCTCCTCTTTAGACTGTGCATGCTCCATCGCTGCATGCGTATCATGTTTCATTGATGAATCCATTGAAGAGTGGTTCATAGAGGAATGATCCATCACGCTATGATCCATATTGGCATGTGCTGAATCAGACATGTTCTGTTTATGCATGTCTGGATGCTGCAAAGCAGTCTGTGCAGTCACTAGGGAGTGGTCCATGTCATGCCCCATTGCAGCATGATCATGTGCTTGATTCGGCTGAATATTTGATGGATTGACAGTATGCGCGCTGTGCTCATGAGCATTCGCTTGCTGGCTTGCTGAAGTTTGGGTTGAACCTGTAGCAGTATGTCCCATGTTGCTATGGTCCATACCCGACATTGAACCATGGCCCATATCTTCCATGGTCAGCAAAGCGCGTGGCCGAGCTTTTGGCATGTGAATGCCTGAGTGCTGAGGCTGCGTTTCATCATGTAAAGTGCCTATCGCAAATCCTGTCCGATCGATCGATTCAGCTTCAATTTGATAATGCGCAGACTTAGGCTCTACGATCACATCGTAGGTTTCCGCAGCACCAATGCGGAATTCATCCACAGCGATAGGCTTGACCGCTTGACCGTCTGCACTGACCACAGTCATTTTGAGCTGAGGAATACGCACATCAAAAAACGACATGGCCGCAGCATTTACAAAACGAAGTCTGACTTTTTCATTGGGCTTAAACATCCCCGTCCAGTTCTGCTGTGGTGTTTTGCCGTTTACTAAAAACGTATAACCCGTGACATCAGACAAATCCGTTTTCAGCATACGCATCTGATTCCACATCGAACGGTCTTGCCACGTATTTTTAAAACCTGTTCGTTGAATCTGCGTCCATACATCTGAAACTGTTTCACGCTGATTTTGATAGTATTCGGCAGACTTTTTCAGATTTGCCATAATCTCAGCGCTAGATGATTCATGAAAATCCGACAGCATGACCACATAATCACGTTGCGATTGTTCATGTGCGGCAAGTGCTTGTTTACCTTTCGGATAAATTACCAAAGCGCCATACAATCCGTCTTGTTCTTGGCCTTTGGAATGAGCGTGGTACCAATAGGTTCCGCTTTGACGGACTTTAAATTTGTAAGTAAAGCTACCGTCAGGCTGAATTTCATTGAAACCATTAAAGCCGGGTACACCATCCATTAAACCGGGCAGCAATAGACCATGCCAATGCACCGAGGTATTTTGTTTTTTGAGCTGATTATGCACATGGATGACCGCATCATCGCCTTCTTCAAACTCCAGTAAAGGTGCTGGAAACTGACCATTGACACTGATTTTTTTGACCGCTTTACCTGTCAAATTGATGGTCTTTTCATCAATATTCAGATGATATTCTTTAATGGCTGCAAACGCCCACGTTGGAGACAGCAGACACACCCCGAGCACGAGGCATGATTTAGATAAATTAGACATGACTTAACCTTTATAAAATAACGAAAAAACGTATTTAAAACTCAGGTTAAGCTTGCGGAGGTCTTAGAATTTCTTGCCAAAAGCCTTTTGAATGCTGTCCAGCAAAAATGAAACGAGGAGGTTCTGTATAGTGATGCACATGGAAGGTCTGCAATGCGACCAAGGCGCTATCGACATAAGAGGTACCGATTTGGCAGTGTGCGAGTGTACAGTCCTGACAGTCTGTACTTTGTGTCGTTGAATGATGCGCCTGACCATCTTGCAGTGCAGATGTCGCATCGAAAGATTGATGACAATCCATCATTGAAATGACTTCAGGTGTCGTCTGCTTGCCATGATGTGCTGCATGCTCAGGAACAGCTTGCCGCTGATTTTGATGGCAATTTGCCATTTTAAAATGCGAAGGATCAGTATGTGCTGCATGAACTGATGCCTGATGGGCATTCGCAGTCATCATTTGTTGATGTTGAAAATTTTGCTGTGCACTGACCACGCTGCTCCACCCCATGACAAACGCCATGAGCCAAGCAAAGCCAAGATGCTTACGCAAAAAATTGAACAATTTAGTATCCTAATTCAACCCAATGATGCACTGTGACAACATGTCCCGAATAACACATCCTTAGAAACATCACGCGATCAGCTCAGCCAAAATCTGCATGAAACACCATGATGAAGTTATTTACGATTCAAATGCAATTACATGACATTCGTATCAACATGACATGCAGCTGGACCGATTTATCCATCATGAAAAATACATTCAGAAATATCTAAAAGCATTATCCAGTGCGATCGATGATGTGTTTTGCCAGTCGCAGCTTATCTCAATAGTTGCTAACAGCATAATTAATTGTGCAGTTATTCACAACAGTTTTAAATTTATTGCGCTATCATAAAAATCAGCGCATATCGTCCAGTTAAAACATAAAAGTTATTTTTTAAACTGATTAATTATTTACCACAGATTAATAAATACACAATATTTCAAATACTTTGACCCATATAAAAAGGACTCAATTGAGTCCTTTTTATACTTAATACGTCTAATTATTAAACCATTGATGCACAATCGTTTATAATTTATTCAAGTTATCCATATACTTATCTACACAGATATCCATACGGTTATCCATATAGTTATCCACAAGCCATGAATAACTTATACCCAAAGGCTTAAGCCTCTTGAGCATGCACTTTTGCCAATTCAGAACGCATGTCATCAATCACAGCTTTATAATCAGGCTTACCAAAAATCGCTGAACCTGCAACGAACATATCTGCACCAGCTTCAGCAATGTCACGGATATTGGCTGGGGTAACACCACCATCCACTTCTAAGCGAATATCACGACCTGAAGCATCAATAATTTTTCGTGCTTGACGCAGCTTTTCTAAAGTCATTGGAATGAACTTTTGACCGCCAAAACCAGGGTTCACACTCATCAACAAGACTTGGTCAACTTTATCTAAAACATAGTCTAAATAATGCAAAGGTGTCGCAGGGTTAAACACCAAGCCTGCTTGCGCACCACCAGATTTGATTAACTGTAAAGAGCGGTCAATATGGTCAGTCGCTTCTGGGTGGAAAGTGATGATATCTGCACCAGCGTCTAAGAAATCACTAATCATACGGTCTACCGGTGAAACCATTAGATGCACATCAATTGGCGCTTTAATGCCGTATTTTTTCAATGCCTTACAAACGCCCGCACCAAAAGTTAAGTTCGGTACATAATGATTATCCATGACATCGAAATGAACAACATCTGCACCGGCTTCTAGAACATTTTCAACTTCTTCACCTAAGCGCGCAAAGTCTGCTGACAAAATTGAAGGTGCGATTAAGAATGGCTTGGACATGAAAAACCTAGCTTTGAAAAGGGAGTGATTGACGCATTATAGCAAATTGTCCCCCTATTCGCTGCCCATGCCCTTAGTCGTTTTTTCGATGCCAATGATTGAGATCTCTCTAATAAAGAAACCTAGGATGAACTGATGTTACGCAGTAACATCAGAAGCGAAATTGGTTCAAATAAAAGAACGATACGCGGTAACGTCATCCGCAATTGTTTGAGACAGCACGACTTCTCATCAATTTTTTTTTGCAATACTTTAAATAAATAGACGCTAGAGAGCGAGTTTTGCGGTGAGGAGCATTGCTCTGCAAGATGGTTTCCTTGCGAAGCTTCGCTGCTCATTTTGCCTAATGCGAAACATCGTTTCGTAAGAGTACCTCCAGCCGAAGGCTAATCCCTTTATTTAAGCCCTAGATGTAAGACTCCGGCGAATTGACTTAAATATCATTTTAAAAATGCAAAATTATTTTTTGCGTGCGTAGCATCAGTGATTAATATGGATAAAGATCTCAGGGATAGAAACACAGCGTTGCATTTTTAAACTTAACGGGCATCCATTTTCTTTACTAAGTTAAAGAACTGACGACTTAACAATAAAATTGCATCTATGAAAAGTTCAACACACATCACCACCGCCCAAGCAGCACGTGTTGCTAAGCGCTTAGTCAATCATTGGAAACATAAATTTGAAGTCAATGAACAGATCATTGGAGAAAATACTGCATTCAAGATTCAACTGCCCTCTCCAGAAGTCAGTCTTTTACCACAAGCTGCATTTTTAGACGTGATGATTTCAGCCCAAAATCCAAGTGCAAATCTAGATCAATTGGAACATGTGGTATTAGATCATTTGATCCGCATGGGGCAAGAAGAACTCAGTGCAATATGGCAACGCGAACCGTAGTCTACGTCGCCATATTGTCAAAGCCTTTCACTCAATGCTGATGTGATTGATAATTTCTGACTGCATCAATACGGGCTTTCGTCGCTGGATGTGACTCAAAGAAGTCTGTCCAAGATCTCTGATCTTTGGCACTTTCATCCTTTGCACCTTTCTCTTTTGCTGTTTCACCATCAGCTTCATCTTCCATACGTTGTAAGAAGTTTGCAAAATGTGCCGTTGGAATTTGATGTTTTGAAAGTTGTTTTAGGGCATATAAATCTGCTTCAGATTCAAAATCTCGAGAGTAACTCGCACCCACCGCAGCCACCGGCAAACTGGTAAGAATGTCAGAGCCATCTCCTGTAATCATCAACAAAATAATACTGATGCCTAAACCTGACAAACTTTGCTGCAAACTATGGCGTTGAACTAAATGCCCCTGCTCATGTGCAAGTACACCAATTAACTCATAATCATTTTTCGCTAATTTAACCAACTCATCTGTCACGATAATGGTGTTATTGGGTATCGCCAATGCATTTGCACCGATGCTGCCACCACCGCGGAATAACAACTTCGCAGGACGATTTTCAGCCACGAATTGTTGATATTCTTGCTTCAACTTATCTTGGCGTGCTTGTGGCAATTTTGTGGGTTCAGTCATATCAATAATATATTTTTCAGCCTGATCGCCCCAACTCTTTAAAGCTGTCTCAGGAAGTTGGTTGGCCACCACATGTGACGCCGCAGGTATGCCCCATTTAATCAATACAAAAGCAAAAGCCACCACGAAAATCACACTAAAAATGATTAGAGAAGGTGAACGCTCTAACTTCCAAATCGAATGCCAACGCGACTTTACATCTAGATTAAACCACTCTGGCAAGGGTTGATGAAACTCTAAACGAGCATCGTTCTTTAACTCGATCACTGGCTGAATATCACCCAAAGCACCGATCAGCGTCATATCTTGATAGGTGTAATGCTGTGTTTGTTCTAGGTCTTGACCATAACGCACAATCACAGCATGTTCCCCATCTGCGCTGATTTGAGCAACAAAGGGTTTTGACACTTTCCCATCATAATAGGTTGCATTCACTACTGATGTTTTCATGTAATTCACCTGCGTTATAAGGAAATATCTAGGTCAAAAATATCGGATAATTCTTCAGCAATCGCATTGTGATCTTGCTGCATTTGATTTTGTAATTGGTCTGGATCATCGACCAACATTAAGTGCAAAGATTCAGTCTGATATTTATATAGTCGTACAACTGCCCATGGTGTCAGTAAACCGAGGCTAATCACTTTAGCCAACCAATTGCTCAAGACAATCCATGCATAGCGCCATTGATTACAGTCCGTATGAAACTGACTGCGGCTCAACGTAGTGTTATTCCAAGTGGTAATAAAAATACGTGCAGCTGTGAGTGGCCAAATAAACATATAGCCAATCAAATACATACCAAAAATAATGAAGACATAAGATGCGTCATTTAAACCATCTGAACTACCAAACAGTATCGCAAAGATTACTGCCAGCAATGCACCAAAGCCCATAAACAGAAATAAAGGCACATACATGGCACGCATATAATCGCCCCACGTATTATTCAGATTAAATTTCAACTGACCTAGATATAAATGATTCAGACATTCACGTTTATATAGCCAGACCGCAACTGGTGTAAACAAACCGAGGGTAAAGACAACCACTGCAAGACATTTAACAAAGCACCAATACGCGCTTTTATTTGTCCCTGAAAAAAAGAATCGGCTATTACTAAACTTACTGTTACGAGCACGGAAACGAATCGTAGATCGGATGAGCCAAGGAACTGCGAAAAAGATCAGGACAAAGCCCGCTAAGAAAGCTTCCCAAGAATATTTTGCAGCAAAAGAGAAACCACCATAGACCACTAGCGCAATGATGCGTCCAACTAAAATTTTTGTAGGCAAACCAGTAAAGTCAAAACGACGCTGAAATACCCAAGTATTACCGTAAAAATAACGTAAACGGCGGACCTTTGCCCAAGGCGCATAAAGTCCAAGCGTGACAATCGTCAGTAAGATATTCACAATCCAAATACCGAAATATTCAGACGCATTACCTTTAAACCTAAAATGATAATTTCGTCCCAAAACATCAGCCTGTTCTGTCTCACCAAATAGACTCGGTGGATTCATCACGGGCAGCTCTGGCGGAAGCGGCGTTTCCATTTGTGAATTTTGCATAAGTACCCTAAATTATTTTTTTTGGTATGTCGAATTTATTCATTTGCATGGCAATGCACATCACCATGCTTTATTTATACGTATATCAAAGCAAGCTATGCCTCAATATTTTTTAACCACTGGCTTTTAAATTAATGAACTACTGTTTGCAATTGGACAGCGTGAAATTGCAAATGATCATCCATAAAACTTTGAATAAAATAATACCCATGATCATAGCCTGCATGTTCACGCAGTTCGAGTGGCTGCCCAATTTGCTCACACGCTTGCTGAAACAACGCCGGATTTAACTGGCTATAAAATTGATCATCAATGCCTTGGTCAATCAAAATGGTTTTAAACAAAGCCCCTTTGGTTTGCACTAAAGCTGTTGCATCATGCTGAAGCCACTGCTGACGGTCTGAACCTATATATTGGCTAAAAGCTTTTTCACCCCATGGACACTGACTCGGCGCACAAATCGGTGCAAAAGCAGAAACCGATTTAAACAGGTCCGGATGCTTCAACGCTAAAGTTAATGCACCATGACCGCCCATACTATGTCCGAATATGCCAATCGCAGCTTTTTGTACCGGAAATTCAGCCTGTACTAGCGAATACAACTCTTCAGTAAGAAAACGTTCCATTTGATAATGCTCGGCCCACGGTTGTTCCGTTGCATTAATATAAAAGCCTGCGCCTTGCCCAATATCCCAATGATCGCCTTGCGCTACCTGTTCCCCACGTGGAGAAGTATCAGGACTGATTAAAATCAGGCCGAGCTGCGCAGCTAAACGCTGTGCATGCGCTTTAATAGCAAAGGTTTCTTCGGTACAGGTTAATCCCGCCAAATAAAACAATGCAGGACACGCTTGGCCTTGCAAGGCTGCTTGCGGCAGAAAAATACCAAACTTTGTCGTGGTTTTTAAACTTGAAGAATCCAATTGATAAATACGCTGCTCACCCGCAAAACAGGTATTTCGTTGTACTAATTCCATGATCTTTATCCTAAACTTTTTTGATCTTTTAAGGCGTAACCGTCGTAGCCGGTGCAGTAGTTGTCGGCGGGAACAATCGTTGTTCTAATTGAGGCAACATTAATGCCATGTTTTTCCCCATCGACCACTGCGGTTCAGAAGGTTCGAAACCTTGCGCTGCTTCCCATTTCGCAACAGTCGCTTTGGTTTCATTAAATGCCGCTTGAATACTGGTCTGCTTACGCATCGCCTGATCAAAGAACGCACGACCAAAATAGGTGTATTCAGCTTCATTCGAACAGCCAAAAGACTGTCGATCAGCTGCCGATGCAGTAATGATTAAAGTATTATCATTTTGCAATGCTGGAATAAAACTGCCTGAATAACATGAAGAAATCACGATCACTCGCCAACGAATTCCGGATGCATCCAAGGCTTCTTTTAACCATTTAGGATCGACTTGCGCCAAATCCAAAGGTGCATTTTCCATTTCAAAGACATTAGGTAAACCGTGTGAGGTCATATATAAAAATAAGACGTCACTTTCTCGGTTCATCTGTTGACCAATACGACGCAGCGCCAACTCCATACTGGTTTTAGATGCCAGCGGAATTTCAGTACGCGTTGCAGGGTTATTGATAAGCTCAACCGAACGCCCATAGGTGCCAAAACGTGTATCAAACTGTTCTTTAATCCGTTCAATTTCCAGTTTAAAGACATCTTGATAACTCGCACCAGCCACCCCTAAGAAGTACCAATGGGATTGGGCAAATTCACCATATTCCACTGCGTCTAAAGATTTATTGAGCAAACGGCTTTGTGCATACAAGGCATCTTCAGCAAAGCTTGGTGGAACTTCTTCCACTTTCCAAATCGGCTGATCTTTGACTGAGACTTGCCACACGACCAAAGTAAATAGCGTCGCACCCATAATCAGTGCTCGCTCCCACCATGGCCATTTCAGTTCACGTGAAAATACCCAAACGACAGCTAGACTTTGCCAAACAAATAGAATAATGAATAACGTTGGAATGTAGTCATATAGGAAGTATGGGAGAAAATCGAGATCTCCCATATATTGAATCAAACATTGAAACAACATGATGTGCGTATCAAGCACCAACCAGAGCAATGCTGGGACCAACATTAACCGTGGATTATTCACACGTTGTGACAGGAAAATCCCCACGATTAAAGCAATAAATGGCCACAATGCGTAGCTAATGAGACCTTGGGCATTAAATTCGCCAATACGCCCCGTGCTGAGCCAACTAAATAAACTGTTGGCACAACCACCTAAAATCCCCCAAAACACCAATTGTAAAATCGATGGTCGAACGATTTGTAAAGAACGACGAGACCCCAAAAATAACCACATCCCCGCAGTTTGGTTGCTTTTAAAATCATGCCAAAAATTGATGGAGGGTTTGAAATCAATCATAGAGTTCTGATGGTGGCCTTGGCTCGCTTAATTGCACAAATAATTTTATGCCTGATGTCGTTTTTAGCAATGCTATTTTTTAACTATATAACAAATCTTTGAACAATATTGAAGCAAATATCATTTTAAGTCACAAGATCATGTTGGAAATATGCATCAAAGCGACAAGCATCACCTTGCCACTGATGTTGCGGCTCTTGATTCGCTAAAAAAACCGCCAATCGTGGACGTTTAACCACAACACGTTTAGCAATTTTTTGTGCTAAATCCAGTAAATTATCACCTAAATCCATTTCACCATCTTCAGGTAACAGTAAATGCAATAATTGCATTTGTTTTTTGACCTGCGCTTGCTTTTTGACGGCTTGCTGGTTTTGATCTCGCTGCGGAAACATCGGATCGAGATAAACCACATCAAAGATTTGATTGGTCGTCGATAAATGTTGCAAATAATCTGCCGAATCTGAAAAGACCAATTCAATTCGAGCCACAACCGAATTTAAAAATACATCTTGCTGCGCACGTTGATGTGAGTCTTCCAATAGGGTAAATAAAATCGGATGACGTTCCACAAGGGTCACATGCGCACCCAAATGGGCCATCAATAAACTATCGTGCCCTAGCCCTGCGGTTGCATCCACAAGCTGTGGTTTTTCTGCCAAATTACACGCACGTGCAATCATCTCAGACTTTAAAGATGCTCGCTTTAAACGTCCCACTTCTGCTTTCCAATCGGGTTGCATCTTCATGCCATTGGCCGCCAACCACAAACCATCTGCATCGACACACAAACTGAGTTCAGGGTTTAAACGTAAAAAACGCGCGTTTAATTTTTCAATTAATTCAATATTTACAGATACGCCACGTGAAGAAAGCACAGCAGAATACTGCTGTGCTTTCTCATGAAACTCTTGTTCTGTGTATAAGCGGATTTCGCTTACCATAATTTCCAGCCTGTAAATGCGAACAATAAAATCAATAAACCTGAAACAATTCGATACCACGCAAAAATCATAAAATCACGTTTTGCCACATAAGCGACAAGCGCACGAATTAAAATCAATGCAGAGACAAATGAAACGATTAAACCAACGGCGATCACAGTCCAATCTTGAGTGCCTTGAAATACATCATAGCTTTGATATAAATCCAGTAAACCTGCACCGACAATAACCGGAATACCCAAAAAGAATGAAAACTCAGTGGCTGCTTTACGGGAAACACCCAAGAACATAGCACCAATAATGGTTGCACCTGAACGTGAAGTCCCTGGAATTAAAGATAAAACCTGAATTAAACCAATCCAAATCGCATCTTTAATGGTTAAATCTTCTACTTCTTTGGCACGCACCTGCGGTGGATTTTTTTCGATCCAAATAATGATCAAACCACCGATAATCAACCCCATAGCAATCGCAATGTTATTGAACAGCAGTTCTTTCACCGTCTGACCAAACGTCAAACCAATCAACACGATTGGAATCGAAGCGAGAATTAAGCCAAAACCTAAACGGCGACCTTTTTCTTCACCAGTCACCATACCGGTTGCTGCGCCCCACAGGCGGCCCCAGTATTCATAAATCACCGCCGCAATCGCCCCCATTTGAATTGCGATCACGAAAACATCACTTTTTTCTTTGGTCCAAAAGTTCATTAATTCTGAAGCCAGAATTAAATGCCCTGTACTTGAAATCGGTAAAAATTCGGTAATACCTTCAACAATACCCATGATTGCCGCTTTGAGCAGCAGTAGAAGATCCATATATAACCCTAATTATGGCTTGCCTTGTTCTGAAATTTTCTTCCAGGCGTTATCTCGTAAATATACGGGCAATGCAAGTTCAGCACTCACCCATGCTTTTCTTTGCGCCGCTTCGCGGGCAATAGTAGCAATATCTTGTGCTGTTGCACTTAAGTCTTTGTATTGTGTTTGTTCTGATTGAATGAGCTCACTACCAGAACCCACGACAGTAAATTTGATCTGTGGTGTGGTGGCATCTGCGTAACTTAATAGTTGTTCTTCATCTACAGCCTGCATAATGCCATTGGCATCGAGTTGATAGCTTGCGATATACACTTCTTGCATGCGAGCATCAAGGACTGCTGTTACTTCAGTCAAACCATGTAGACGATGCGCCGCTTGAGCCAAAGCTTGCAAAGTCGAGACTGGAACAACAGGTACGTCATTGGCCCATGCCAAAGCCTGTGTTACCGCTGCATTAATACGAACACCACTAAATGAGCCAGGCCCACGACTAAATGCAATTGCATTTAAATCCGCTAACTCAATAGCAGTTTGATTAAGCCCTTGCTCAATCATTGGGAGAATGGTTTGCGTCTGCGCTTTTGCCCGTAAATCGAGTTGAAAATAAAGCTCTTGAGTTTCATCTACAATCGAGACGGAACACTGCTCATTGGCAGTTTCCAATGCCAGTAATTTCATGCGCAACCTTAATTAAATTTAATCTTAAAAAACGTTGAATATGATACTCCACTCCATCGCAGTTCGCGAGATGTTCCACCTCAGACACAGCGCTTTCTGTCTTTAAGCCATAAAAAAAGCCTCGACAAACGTCGAGGCTCTTTTGCTTGCCATATATAGCGCTCTAAAGTTCAGCGACTTCGAGTTGAGTAAAATGTTTAAAATGAGCGGCATAGTGCATGGCACTCATTTTTAGACGTGCTTCCGCTTGTTCATCTAAAGTCTTAACAACTTTACCCGGTGACCCCATCACAACAGAGTTATCCGGAATCACCTTCCCTTCTGGAATTAAAGCATTTGCACCAATGATGCAATTTTTACCAATCACAGCATGATTTAGAACCACGGCATTGATTCCGATCAGACTATTATCACCTACGGTACATCCGTGTAGCATGGCTTGATGCCCAATCGTGACATAATCACCAATGATCATTTCAATGCCCGCATCGGTATGCAGCACCGCATTTTCTTGTACATTGGTAAAATCACCCAGTTTGATACGACTATTATCCCCTCGGATGACGGCTCCGAACCAGACACTCACTTCTCGGCCTAATTCAACTTGGCCAATGACCGTTGCATTTTCTGCAACCCAACCATCCCAAGGTTGATGTGTGGCTTTCGGGCTATATCCTTGAAACTTGTACAACATGATCAAACATCCTATTTTGACTTTCTAAAAAAGGTTTAAGGCTCACGGCCCAAATGAAATGAAGGAGAATTTAATAAAAAAGGCCATTCTTTTTGATAATTCAAACCATATTGAAATAAGGAAATCAACATCCGTGCAGTCAAACCCCAAACGATTTCATTTTCAACTCTTAAACTGGGGAAATATAGTGATTGCTGGGCAAAACGAACTTCATACGGCGTTGGTGGCGTTTCTAAAAGCTGTCTTAATGATGCAAAAAAAATACGGTCAATTTCAGTGGGTTGAGGTATCAAATTTACGTCAGGCGGGATCAACCCCACGATCGGTTTAACCAACATCCCATTCCGTGCTTTTTGCATCGGTAAATCACCCAAAAGCTGCACATCAAATGGATTTAGAGCGGTTTCTTCTTGGGCTTCTCTTAACGCCACCACGATATTACTGGTGTCTTGGGCATCACGTTTGCCACCGGGAAAGGACACTTCACCGGCATGATTATTCATATAGAGTGAGCGGCGGGTCAATAAAATACGTGGATTATCTTCTTGGGTAATCGCAATCAATACAGCAGCATGCGCAGGTTGAATACGCTTAGAAAAACGTAAACTTTGCTGCAATCGCTGAGTCAATAAACCCTCATCCATCCACATTACATCCTTATAATTATCTTGTTTTCATCATAGCTGAATTTCGGCCAAGCTGGTTAGAAATGATGCCAAAGTTTTATTTTTAAGTTATTCTGACGGTTCACACAATCCATGACGATGAATATGAACTTTTGCTCAAACTGCGGACAAAAAACAAAAGAAGCGATCCCGCTTGGAGATCATCAGATACGCCGTATTTGTACCGCATGTGGGTTTATTCATTATGTGAATCCTAAAGTCATTTGTGGTGCTTTAGCCGTTTGGGACAATCAAGTTTTACTTTGCCGTCGTGCGATTGAGCCACGTTATGGGCTATGGACATTACCCGCTGGCTATATGGAACTCTATGAGACAATGGAGCAAGGTGCAGCGCGTGAAACGCGCGAAGAAGCCGAAGCAGAAGTCAACATTGAGCAACTATATTGCATGTATAACATTCCCCGTATTGGACAAATTTATGCCTTGTTCAAATCTGAACTAATCAATGGTGAATTTGGTGCGGGTGATGAAACCATTGAATCACGATTGTTTAGTGAAGAAGATATTCCTTGGGATGATTTAGCCTTTCCAAGTGTGGAAAGAACGCTGCGGCATTATTTTGCTGACCGCAAAACAGGTCAGTTTGAAATGCATCTCGAAACCCTTGGTACGCGACTCGATCACACTGGTTAATTTGCTACTCTCAATATTAAAAAAGCCCATCACTGATGGGCTTTTTTATTTTTCTAAGATTTAAACTATTATTTAGCCTTGATGGTGTAACACGGGGCCAATTCTAATGAAATATCACCACCGCTTAACTTCGCCGTTTGAGCCGCAGCAGTATCATTTGGATTTTTTAAGCTATAAATATAACTAAAGCTGGCCAAACTATTCCCCCACTTCACCACTTTATTATCCGAATCCGTCAAAGCAACGCCAGAGGGACGCGTGCCTGCATTGGCATTGATCATATTGTGTAACTGCACTAAAGCACCGCCTACAACCATTGAGGTATCCGCTGAAGTTTTCACACTTGAGTTCATTCCAATCAGCGCGCCATCAAGCGTATGGAAATATGGGTCAGCTAAAATCATACGAATCGAAATGGTATTTGGATTGATATTTCCTTCAGGTGTAAAGGTACGGGTTGTCGTTCCGATACGATATTGCTGTACACCTTTATCATCTTTCATTAACAGTGGGTCAAGCACATCTTTTCCGCTACAGCCTTCCGTCGCGTGTGTAGACAAATCGACAATTTGACTGTCTTGACGAGTAAATACATCGTCTGGCACGCCAGATTTTATATTTGTGCGAATATCACCATTACGGTCAATCACCACACCCAATTTCACTGTTTTGGTCGAAGTATCGGTAAATTTAAAAGTTAAATCTGCATACAACGGGAAGATATAATTTTGTCCAGCAGCAACATTTTCAACAGACTTAAAGACTTTTTTGTCTAAATACGACAGCGGATAAAGCTTGTATAAATCCATCGTGCCTTTAAATTGCACTTGGTTAATGTTTTGCTCCCACAGGCCTAATTTTTTCTTATCATCGGCCGTCAGAACATAATCATCTTTTTTAGCCATTAACGTTTTATATAAACTTCCACCCGTACCGACCACCATTTTGTCGGCAAGTAGCGTCCCTTGTTTAATAATCAGCGGGCCAGAGTTGGCTTCTTCTGCATCAAAACGGAAACCCAGAATGCCAGGTTTATCAATTTGCTTGGTAAGCGGATCAATCCAATTATCCTGTGGCGTTGCTGTTAAACGTGTTGGTCGTACCTGCGTCAAGAGCAAGACATTCACACCACCAATGGTACTCAACTGTTGATCAACTTTACCCTTCCACTGTAAACCGCTACCAAAGGTCATGCCTTGACGGTCCGTCATTAACATGAAATGACCAAATAAATTGACTTTTGAACTATCGGTCGGCAAACATTCATTTTTATCACAGCCCACCAGTCCATTTGAACCACTGGCATTGGTAATCACTCCATCAGTTGAAAACAACGCAAACTCAGGCTGATATACCGCAGCCGTTGAGATATTCATGAGTTTTGAAACTAAGGTAAATGCGTTTTCATTGCTGACTTCTGACAAGTCTAGCCAAGGCGTAAACAGGTTATTAAATTCCGTATCTGAACTGATACTGAAGTCAGCAGTCGCGACATTTCGAGTGATTTGATCAATCAGTACTTTATCTGCATTGTTGATATAAACCGCTTGGATATCTGTAGCTGTAATTGCGCTATTATTTTTCAAAGCCAAGGCTTGAATAATTTTGGCTAAACGCATGGCCACTTTAACCGTTGCGTCGCTATTTGAAATTGTTGCAGCAGGTTTACCTGCGATGCCGGCAGCCAAATCCAATAAGGTCAAACGTGGGGGTGTCGTGCCACTGGCTACATTTGAAATTTGCTTCAAATCTACTTTACCCAAATCAATTCGACGTGATTTTTCACCTTGGACAAAGAAAGTTACCGTATCGCCAATCTTACAAGCACCTGTCGAAACACCTTCTTTTAGATCAAATAAAGTAATGTAGGTATTTTTAACGTCGCTCGAACAATTAAAATTCAGACCTTCAATTGGATAATCTAAAACGAACTCAACACAGCCTTCGGTATTACTTTTACAAGTACCATTGGTCGTACTGGTATCATAAATTTCAGGATTCACATTTGCACTTTCACCGCCACAGCCACTGAGCGCTGCAACCAATGCCGTTAAAGCAAACGGTAATAAAATTTTATTTTTCATCCTAATTCTCTTTCTTATGTCCTTAACGGATTGCTGTTAATTTAAGTTGGCCTTGATTGGTTAATACGCGGCCATCGACGTCTATTGCAGTTGCTAAAGGCGTTAAGAATAAATACTGGCTACCTTTAGGCACTTGAATCACGCCTTCAATTTTTTCATGGTAAAGATGATCCGCTTCACCTTGGTTATTTTTGAATCCACCTGCGCCTTCCATGACACACCCATTTTTGTCTAAAAATACCGCAAATGGCCAATAAAATGTAGGATTTTGTACTTTGGATGCAAATGAATGTATACGAATATTTTGTAATGGTGATTTTAGTTTTACGACTTCATAGTCAAATTCGTCAGACAATGGTGCTCGAGGCCATAAGTTAATATCTTGAGCTAAGTCGAGCTCTTTGGCTTTCTTCATTTTTTTATTCGAAAAACATTGCTGACCTAAACCTTGAATGGTGTCAGCTTGTGACACCCGATAATATGATGTGGCTAAAGTGATTGGGCCTGTATCTTCGGGTTGATTACGTTTAAATAAATTATCAATGACGGAGCGACTGACACCTTTTTCACGTTCAATGGTTTGCATTCGCGTTTGCCCCATCTTGCTATCAATAACGCCTTCGGGCATGGTGTAAAAGCGCTTTTTGCCTTCTAAGTTAAACTCTTTATCTTCAAGATATTCATTATTGACATACTTTTCACCAGCCATCGTCGAAAAGCCTTGCTCTTGTTTTGCCTTAGCCGATTGTTTTGAAGGATGATTTTCTAAGTTTTCACCTGAAGATCGTACGGATTGATCAGTACTGACTACTTTCTCAGCAAGGATCTTTTTCTCGAAGACAGGTTTATCTTTTTCAGCTAGAACTGTGGACTGATACGCTTCACGAGGTTGGGCTAGCTCTGATTGCTGTAAATTTTCTGTCCATGCGGTTGAAGGCAAGACTTTTGCTGTCGTATCTGCCGCTTGTGCTGACTTTTCAGATTTGCGAACTTTATCCCCTGAGACGTCTTTAATTTTATCTACTGTGACAGCTTTAATTTCATCCCGTTTTTCCGGCTCGCGTATACTTAAATGTTGAGAATTCACCGGTCCAACAGCCTGTGCTGTTGGACTCGTTTGACGTGTCATCGGTGTCTTGGTTTGAGACGGACTAATGCTTACGGATGGTTGAATAATTTGTTGTACAGGTTGAGAGTCTATCGTTTTAGCAGTTGGACTTTCTTTAGGTTTCTTTGCTGGTTTTTCTTGCACTTGTACCACCATTGGGCGCCCATCTGGCCCAATAATGGTATGAAACCCCCCAGCGTTGGTATATGACACTTGCACCACAGACAGTGCAAGTAACGTTTTTATGAATAAAATCCTTTTCATTCTGTCTGCTTATCCTACCAACGAGTTCTGTAATTTAATCCTAGGATGGTGATTTTCGTATCGGTTTTTACATTCAGTCCAGCATATGGGTTTAAAAGTAAGTTATTCACACCGGTTAAGTTTGCAAGACTACTAGTATTTGCTGGAATGTTATCTTTACTGCGTAAAAAGCCGATTGATAAATCTAAATCCGTATCTGCATCAAAACGATATCCAATCCCCATACCAAAGAGCTGCGCACCATTAATTGGGACCATGGTATTTCGCTTACCATCAGGAATAGAGGTACTCCGTGGTTCATAGCCTGCACGTAATTTCAAACGATCTGTTGCAGAATATTCAATACCAATACCCCAGTTCCAAGGCGATGTAAATTTCAAAGGTAAGGCCAAAGAATTATCAGTCACATTTTCAGATAATAATTTTGCAATTTTCAGCGCTGAAATTTGACGGTCGAATTCAAAACGGAATTTGTCCCAAGCACGATAATCGGTCCAGCCCACATCAAAATTAATTTGTAAATCAGGCATAACCTTATATTTGATCCCGGCCTGTACGTGCTGTGGATATTCAAAATCCATCGAAACCAAACCCGACTCCGAGTTAGGCACGGCATTTGGAAAACCTAAAATGGCAGCTAAAATTTGACCTGTTGGTGATGACATTAATCCCTTAATCATCTCCTGAGGCGCTTTTGCATTATGAATGCGATATCGGCCTTTCATGCGCATTTTCGCAGCGCTTTGGTACACCATACCAAAACTAAAATCTTCGCGTGGCTCCCACAAAACCCCTAAGTTATAACTTGGGCTCAGTGACTGCTCTAAAGCTAACTCCATCTGACCAAATTTACCAAATGGGTTCATCCCTTCTTCGGTATTACACATCCCCAATAGCAAGATGTCGGTAATAATGTCCGAATTTTCCTTGAATGGCGTACAGACGACCTCATCAATCATCCTTAACATGCCGATCAACTCATTGGGAAATCGTAGATCAGATTTCAATCCAATGGCTTGATAGGACATCCCTACACCACCACCAATCGATAGCTCATCACTGACTTGATAACCCACCGTTGGCGATAGATAAGTAATACGCTCTAGAGCAACTTGTTGCCCCATAAAATTACCCGGGTTGCCATTTTCAGCACCAAAACCCGCAATCAAAGGCGCATAAACGGCTGATGCAAATGTTGCTTTAGAACCTGGTGGATTGTAGGCAATTCCCATCGTTGGCGCGGCAATGGGTTGTCCAGCACCAAAATCCACCATCTTTTTTAAGACAGGTACATATAGGGATGCATATTCAACATCACCAGAAACCTTATCTTTAAAGTCCGTACATATATCTGCCGTTACTTCAGGGCCATCATTACAGACCATTGGGTCATCAGAATAACCAAAGACGTTATAACCCGCAGGGACGGTAAATTCACGTTGAATATCAAAGTTTGCAATAATCCCCTGCATATCGGTTTGCAAACCTTCAATTTTGGTTAATGCTGCAGGGTTAAAATGCACGGCACTAATCCCCGGAGGATCAGCAGTCACTGCATTACCTAATGCAAGTGACCTTACATCAACTGAAAGGTTGGTACCCAATTGTGCAAAAGCAGCACTAGAACAGCCCGTTAAAACGATCGCACTAACAAGTGGGCTGAGTCGAATTTTACGCATACGACAGCCCTCTTAACGAAGTTTTTTTCCAAAACCTAGGATATCTAACGGGAAAGACAGTCCTAATGACACATCTGGTGCATCTTCAGTTAAACCTAGCCCCACCGTACCGTTCACGATCGTATCCGGTGATACACGTACACCTAAAGAAATCGCTAGAGTTGAACTGGTTTGGTCTGCAGGTGAATAGGATTCGCCACTGCTATAGGTAAATTCTGCGCCAGTGTTGAAACTTTGTTGATATGACATGGTGAGGGAAACATCGTAGTTAAACGAGTATGCAAAACCGAATGCAAAACCGCCACTAATTCCCGGTTCAAATTCTTCAATGACACGCGTACCACGACGTTGGTTTAAACCAGTTTCTTTGAAACCATAGTTGGCTGAGACAGATGCAAACAACACAACGGGATCAATATATTTACGTGTGCTGGCACCGATACCTGCCGAATAGTAACCTTTACCTGTTGCTAGATCATTTACTGCATTGACTTCGTATGGACTGTCACCTGTTTTCGTAGACAAATTACCAAATAAAATCAGTGGTAAACGACCTTGCTTCAATGGGAAGGGTTCCCAACGTGCGCCTAAAGAAATATCCCCTAAACCCGCGGTTGAAGTATCTTTTAATAAATCAGTTTTCGCCACTAAAGGCACAGATGCAGAGAATGTCAAATTGTCCATTACACCGTATTGCACGGTAAATGTATTGGTCATTGAGTGTGTGGCATTCTCTTGTACACGGAGTTGATAAAGTTGGCCTTGTGCCATTTCCATATCAAGTTGAGTATCACGATAATAGGTATAATCGATATCATAAAAAGATGATATTTCACCTTTTTTAATCAATGAATACTGACGATCATTCGAGCTAAATACTTCCTGTAAGTTAGCTTCTTGACTCGCATCACCCTCTTGCTGTTGAAGTGCTGTCGATGCCTTTTCAGTGGCAGTCGCACTTTCTACTTGTGGTGCCTCAGCTTGTACTGGCTCTTCAACAGATTCATACTGTCCAATTTCTGGCTCGGCAGCAGCTTCTTGTGCAGTATCAGCTTGGGTTACAGCAGCAGGAGATACAGACTCTTCTACGACTGTCTCTTGTTCAACCGGATCATATTCTCCAAGGCTTGGCTCTTCAGCTGCATAGGCAACCCCCATCACCACCTGAATACTCATGGCTAGTAGTGTTTTGTTCATCCATTTACGATTCATGTTCCTTCCCACCGTTTTTATTTTTTTAATCCTGACGCTTTGTTATACGCATTCATCTAATTATTTACTCTTATAGTAAAGCCTTAGAAAGTTGTAATTCGATTTACCATATGACTCCGACTCTTCATTCATATTTTTATCAAGTCGTATCGTAGATGCCTTGTCTGCAATTTTTTCCATGTAAAACTGCGGATATTGAATATCAACCAATGCATAACGGTTCACGGTTGCATCTTCAACATGTCGCAAGTCTGAATCTTGCAAAGCCAATAAATTTTTACGTTGCTCAGGCGCAACATTGATTAAAAATAATGTGTTGTTTTCCCATATTTCTTGGAATCGAACTTCATCGAAACTGATATTGCCCAGTGCTGGATCTGCAACATAAACACGCCCATCTTTATAGGCTTTAAACACCACAAAATGTTTAAAACCAGCATATGAAATGGGAACAATCGCAGGCTGACCTTGCTTAACTAGATCTGAAAACTCCCCTTTGTAGCCCCCACTTTCTAGCCCGACAGCAGCGACAAAACGTTTCATGTCTAATAAGGAGAAACTTCGACGTTCGATAATTTTTTCAGTTTCACCAAATTTCAGCAAACCATTCATGGTCTGTTGCTCAGTCAGCTGTGTACCTACATAACCATTTAATAAAGTGGTTAAGGCTGCTGAACCACAACTGTAGTCGTAGGCTTGCCGAACGATGCCTCGAAATTGATCTTCTATGGCAGGTTTAATTTTTACAGATTCACGGTGCATCCGAGTAAAGGAATCATTTCGTGAATCCAATGTTTCGGTATAGTGAACTGTTCCGACTGGCTTTTCTTTTAAATCGAAGGACTCTTTGGCAAAGTAATACATCAATGCCGAGCCTACAGCTATCTCTAACATATCTTCTAACTTTTAGTTATCGGCAATGATGTGCCTTTTTTCATTATTTTTTAGAGCTAATGCTCTACATCCATGTATTATGCAAGATACCTTTTTTTTTATAAAAAAACAGCATTTTTTTATGCTTTGTTGGGTCATTCCGCACTTTTTTGTAAAAAAAAGCGCGTGATCAACACGCGCCTTATTTTATTCTAAATTACTTACTAGAAATCGTAATCACAGAACCTGGATTATAAACACCTAAACTAGGGCTATAATATGTTTGCAAGCCTTGAACTTCGATATCACCAATTGAACCAGCAGTACGACTACCTAAATGAACACCTTTCACATAGTTATCAATTGGACCAGAGTTGCTCACCATTTTAATATATCCTTTTGATGTTCCTTCTGCACCATAAACACTAATATCTTGGTTAATGGTTAAGTCTGTTTTACCCGCATCAGCAACTTTTATGCTTTCAACAAAGATTTCACCAGCAGCACGTGTAGCGTTTTTAGTTGATGCATCCAGAATACCTAGATTTTGAATCTCTAAACCACCAATCATAGTTGTATTCAATTTGATCATTGCACCCTGTGGAGCTGCACCAAGTTGAATATTTGCAGCCATCTGACCTGTTTTCAAAGTTAAACCAGAAAGAATTGCATTGTAGTTGCTATCATCACCACCACGACGAATACCTGTTGTACCAGCCGTACCTGATGCAGTCACACCAATTTCACCAATTTTAATATCTAAGCCTGAAACTTGTGCTGCAATATTAACAAATGCTCCACCTTTTGCAGAATTACCAGCATCTGAGTCAATACGTAAATCAGCCAAATTATGACTTGCTAACAAAGCTTGTGAATTCGCAGTAATTACAAGACCATGCTTTTCATTAGCATCACCGGCTATCCCGTTCCCCTTAATTAAAAGAGCACCTGCTACACCTGTACCACCAACAATATTTGTTGAAGAAACTTCTGCATTTGCAGCAAAACCTGTTGGCGTAGGAGGAGTTGTAGTTGTATCAAAAGTAACTTTTGTACCTGTCACAACGTTTTTTGCATCAGTTGCTAAACCGTCATTATCGTGAATGTAAAGTTTCTCGATTGCAACTTTTGAAATACCAATCCCGATGTTAATACCATCTTGACCAGTGGTTGAACTAAGTGCAGCATCGTCCATTGCTTGCATAGCCATAGCATTCGCACTAAATGCGATTGAAGAAACTAGAGCTAATTTAGTGAAATTTTTCATACGGTACTCTCCCAAGAGTATTTATTTTTTTTTGATTTTCAACCACTCGATTTATTCAGCTGTAATATTATTTTGTGACAACTGTTAAACCTTTCCTTGAGTCGTTTGCTCGCTCGATTAAATTATATCCAAGCTAAAATTTGTTCAACTGTCGTTGGTCGCAATCTAATTCTTACCGATAAACGGTATTTGCAAACCAAATGAATTAGGAATGGTATAAAATCCATTTTAGTTTTTAAATTTAATTTCTCTGTTGATGCAAAAGCCGATTTTTTTTAAAAAATTTATTCTTAAACAAACTATTAGTGCTCAAAAATTTTTGCAAGCGCTTGCACCCTTGTCACATGTGATTTTTTTAGAAGATCAAAACCAACCTGTTATTTGCTTTTTGGCAAATCAATATCAGCAATTTAAGAATGATGAACTTAAAACTTATGTCCGTAGTCATTTAGATCAATATGAGGAATGTGATACTCAGCCCTTACAAGATATCGCCTTCCAAGATTTATGTTCAAAATTGGGCAGCGGGTTTTCTGGGGGCTGGGCTGGTTTTATTAGCTATGATTATGCAGCGCAGCAACAGATTTCCCTGCATGCCAAAGCGCAACCTCGCTTGTTTTTAGGACAATTTTCCAGTTTTTTAAAATTAGAAGATGATGGTTGGTATTTTTATAGTTCTGATCATTCTGCAGCTAAGATTTACGACTACATTGATCACCTAATTCAAACCGAGATCGCTCAAGATCGATTTAAATTAACGCAAAAATGTATTGCAAGATGGTCCAAGTCAGACTACACAAAAGCCTTTGATCAAGTGCAGGAATATATTAAAGCGGGCGATTGCTATCAAATTAATTTAACCCAAGAATTCACAGCTCAAGCAAACGGTTCACTCTTAGAAACCGCTCAAGAATTTTGGTCACTGACTGATGCACCATATTCAGGCTACTTACGTATTGATGATTTTGAAATTTTAAGTTGTTCGCCTGAACTTTTTATAGATTTTAAGCCTGAACGCAAGATGATTACTAAGCCAATCAAGGGCACGATGCCTCGCTATGAAGATCCAATTTTAGATGAGCAGTCAAAACAACGGTTAAAATCATCTGAAAAAGACATGGCTGAGAATGTCATGATTGTCGATTTACTGCGTAATGATTTGAGTGTTTATGCAGAAACAGGTTCTGTAAAAACACCTAAACTTTTTGATATTGAAAGTTTTAATCAAGTGCATCACATGGTCAGTGAAGTTGAAGCCGTGCTGAAAACAAATGTAAATCCTTTTGAGGTTCTGATGTCGGCACTGCCGGGCGGTTCGATTACCGGCGCGCCTAAAATTCGTGCGATGCAAATCATTGAAGAACTTGAAGGCTCCCCACGCGGTGCCTATTGCGGCTCGATGGGTTATTTTAATCACGATGGCACGGGCTCTTGGAATATTTTGATCCGCTCTATTCAAAAATACCAAGATCAGGTTTCGCTGTGGGCAGGCGGCGGAATCACCATCGCATCAGATTGCGATGCTGAATATCAAGAATGTTTTGATAAAGTTGAAGCGATGCTGAATTTGTTAAATACCTGGCATAAACCTGAATAACAAAAAAGCGATTCAATTGAATCGCTTTTTTAATGAATCACTCCCAACTACCCTTTTCAAAAGGAGGGTTCGGCTAGATTTACATTTCGCGGAGCTTGCAAAGATTAAGCCAAAATATCGTTTTTCAAAGTATCCACAAGGCGCTGATTTTGTTCATCTGTACCAATGGTGATCCGCAGGAACTGATTAATCCGCGGCTTATTGAAGTAACGCACAATAATTCCGCGTTCGCGCAATTCAGCAGCTAATTCACCCGCGTCTTTCGTTGGCAATGATGCAAAAATAAAGTTTGCCGCAGAGGGTAATACTTTAAAGCCCAGCTCAGAAAGCTGCTCTACAAGTTTTTCACGGCTCACAATCACCTTGGCATTTTGCGCTTCAAAATACGCTTGATCCTCAAATGACGCCACGGCTGCTGCAATCGCAAAACGGTCCATCGGATAGGAGTTAAAGCTGTTTTTTACTGCCTCAAGCGCTGCGATTAAATGCGGCTGCGCAATCGCGAAACCCACACGCAAACCAGCAAGTGAACGCGACTTAGACGTCGTTTGACAAACCACAAGGTTTTCATATTTCGCAACCAAAGCCACAGCAGATTCTGCACCGAAATCGACATACGCTTCATCAATCACAACCACTGAATTCGGATTGGCTTGCAACACTTCCTCAATTGCAGACAAACCTAAAGCAATACTGGTAGGCGCATTCGGATTGGTAATGATGATACCGCCATTCGGCTGTTTATAGTCATCCACCACAATTTCAAAGTCATCGTTCAGCGGCAAAATTTTAGTATTGGCCGCAATGCCAAAAAATTGGCTATATACTGGATAAAAACTGTAGGTAATGTCTGGATACAAAACCGGTAGCTCTTGCACAAAAAAGGCTTTAAAAATATGCGCCAGCACTTCGTCCGAGCCATTGCCGACAAAGACTTGCTCAACAGGCACATGCTGCTGTTTGGCAATCGCTTGCTTTAACTCTGACGCATCTGGATCTGGGTATAAACGTAAAACATCAGCAGAATTTACCAACACTTTTTGTACTGCTTCCACCACTTTTGGCGATGGCGGATACGGATTTTCATTGGTATTGAGTTTTAAAATATTTTGGATTTTAGGCTGCTCACCCGGTGTGTACGGTTCTAATTCACGTACATCAGGGCTCCAAAAACGCATTTGTTCAGAGGTAATATTTGGCATTTTATTTTGCTCTTTTTCACCCTATCCTAACCTCTCTTGCACTTCGCTTTAAAGGAATCCTTAAAGCTCGTTCAGGGAGAGGAATATTCATTTTATGAGATTTCCCCTTTCCTTTCAGGAGAGGGTTAGGGAGAGGTTTATAGTTTTGGAAAACTAAGTTTTTCACCTAGTCTATATTTTATTACTGGTAACGATATCTCGCAGATCTCGCATGCGCATCTAAGTTTTCCTGCTGCGCTAATGTATCAGCCGTTTTCGCTAAAGTTTTCACGCCATCTTCAGAACACATGATTAAACTTGAGCGCTTTTGGAAATCATAAACACCGAGCGGTGATGAGAAACGCGCTGTGCCGGAGGTTGGCAACACGTGGTTTGGACCTGCACAATAATCACCAATCGCTTCCGGTGTATATCGACCCATGAAAATCGCGCCGGCATGGCGGATATCTTCAGCCATTTCCTGTGCTTGATCCAAGCACAGCATCAAATGTTCAGGCGCAACTTGGTTAATCAATTCAGCGCCTTCAGCACGGTCTTTGACTAAAACCAATGCGCCGCGGTTTTCGATTGAAGTACGCGCAATATCCGCTTTTGGTAACGCTTCTAAATGCTTTTCAATCCATTGCTCAACTTGATCTAAAAGTTCTGCATCTGGCGTAATAAATACCGCTTGAGCCACAGTGTCATGTTCCGCTTGTGACAATAAATCCATTGCCAGCCATTCAGCATTGTTTTGGCCTTCGGCATAGACCAAAATTTCGGATGGCCCTGCAATCATATCAATACCGACTTGACCAAATACTGCACGTTTTGCTGCAGCAACAAAACGGTTGCCCGGGCCAGTAATTTTGTCCACAGATGGAATAGTTTCTGTACCATAAGCCAATGCTGCAACCGCTTGCGCGCCGCCAATGGTAAATACACGGTGTACGCCGGCTAAGTAAGCTGCTGCCAAAACCAATGGATTCAAATCACCATTCGGCGCAGGCACCACCATAATAATTTCAGGCACGCCAGCAACATGCGCAGGTACAGCATTCATCAATACAGAAGACGGATAAGAAGCTAAACCACCTGGTACATAGATACCTACACGGTCCAGCGGTGTGACCTTTTGACCAAGGGTATTTCCTAAAGCATCAACATAGGTCCAGCCGTCTTGCTTTTGTGCTTGGTGAAATTCACGAACACGGTTCGCAGCAAGTTCTAAGGCTTCACGCACTTCTGAACTTAAACCATCAAATGCTGCTTTCAGCTGTTCTTGTGTCAGCTCTAATTCTGAGAATTGATGCGCTGGATGTCGATCGAACTGCTGTGTCAATTTAAGAACATGAGCATCACCATGCTGACGAACATCAGCAATGATTTGGTCAACGGTTTTTAAAAGTTCTGGATCATTCACAGTTTCAAAAGCCAACAAGTCAGCAAAAGCTTGCTTGAAGTTTTGATCTTGAGTCGATAAACGTCGCATCAATTTACCCACAAGGTAATCTATTGGAAAAGATTAGTTTACCTGTTTTACAGCAGCTTGTGGACATCTATCGCATGTGTTCATGTGGAGTTTTATTGAAAATAACTTTCGTTAAAATTGATGAAAATACAGTTTTATCATTATTTTTCAGTTTTCATAAAAAAACCGCCCAAATTTGAGCGGTTTGATCAGCATAGCTAGAAACTTAACAACTTATGCTTTTTTTGCTTGCTCGCGTTCTTCCACGGCTTTTTCTAGCTGTGCAAGAATTGGATTCAACAAAATTTGTTTACGTTTAAAGCTTGCTTTGTTCACGATTAAACGTGAAGACACTTTACAGATTTCTTCCAAAGGCTCTAAACCATTGGCACGTAAAGTGTTCCCTGTATCCACAACATCGACGATGTAATCACCTAAACCAACCAAAGGTGCAAGTTCCATAGAACCATACAGTTTGATCACATCAACTTGCTCGCCTAAGCTTGCATAATATTGACGGGTCAAATTGACGTACTTGGTTGCAATCTTTAAACGACCTTTCGGACGAACCATGCCGACTTTACCAGCCGTCATTAACTTACAGTTGGCAATTTTTAAGTCCAATGGTTCATACACATTTTGTGCACCATGCTCCATCAGCACATCTTTACCTGCCACCCCAATATCTGCAGCACCATTTTCAACATAAGTTGGTACATCAGAAGCACGTAAAATTAAAATACGTACGTGCTTATGGGTCGTTGGAAAAATTAACTTACGAGATTTATCCGGATCTTCCAATAAGTTAATGCCAGCTGTTTCCAACAATGGCAAAGTTTCTTTTAAGATACGTCCCTTACTTAATGCTAAAGTTAAACCATGATCAAAATTGCCCATTACGTCAAAATTGGGATCATCGTTTCTCATATCGCTCATTAACTTACTCGCTTAATTTGGGCACCTAAACCTTGTAACTTCGCTTCAACATCTTCATAACCACGGTCAATATGATAGATACGGTCAATCAACGTTTCCCCATCAGCGGCAAGTGCTGCTAAAACCAATGAGAAAGAAGCTCGTAAATCAGTTGCCATCACGGGTGCAGCAGATAATTTCTCTACACCTGTAACAACAGCATCATTACCTTCAACCTGAATATTGGCACCCATACGTGCTAATTCAGGTACATGCATGAAACGGTTTTCGAAAATCGTTTCAGAAATTGTGGCAAAACCACGACCAATTGCATTCACAGCCATCAGCTGTGCTTGCATATCGGTTGGAAATTCTGGATGTGGTAAAGTCTGGAAACTAACTGCTTTCGGGCGTTTACCCATCATATCCAGTTCAATCCAATCTTCACCGCGCGTAACTTCCGCGCCCATTTCTTCAAATTTATCTAGCACAGACTCCAACAAGTTTGGATCAGTATGTGTGGTTTTGATTTTACCGCCAGTGATCGCTGCTGCAGCGAGATAAGAACCTGTCTCAATACGATCAGCAACAACGGCATATTCACAGCCATGTAGGCTTTCAACACCTGTAACAACCAAAGTATCTGTGTCCAAACCTTCGATTTTTGCACCCATCTTGATCAACATATTAGCAAGATCGGTAATTTCAGGTTCACGAGCCGCGTTACGAATGGTCGTTACACCGTCTGCAAGAACCGCAGCAGTTAGAATATTTTCAGTACCACCAACTGTGACCATATCAAAGACAACTTCGCCACCTTTTAGACGACCATCCACTTTGGCATGCACATAACCTGCTTCAACTTCGATCTCAGCACCAAGTGCTTCTAAAGCTTTTAAATGTTGATCTACAGGGCGTGAACCAATTGCACATCCACCCGGCAAAGACACTTTTGCACTACCATAGCGCGCCAATAACGGGCCAAGCACCAAAATAGATGCACGCATGGTTTTCACGAGTTCATATGGTGCAAATTGATTATCTAAGCTAGAAGTATCAGCCTTAACCGTATCACCTTCATAACTGATTTGAACACCTAAACCTGCGATCAATTTCACTAAGGTGTTCACATCTTTTAGATTTGGCACATTAGTTAATGTAATAGGTGTATCCGCAAGGATAGTTGCAGCGAGTAATGGCAATGCAGCATTTTTCGCACCAGAAATACGAACTTCACCTTCGAGCTTAGTACCGCCCTGAATCAGAAATTTATCCATTAATTATTAAGCTCCGAATAAGCTTGCTTTGCGCCATTCTTCTTTGGTCATTGCACGAATTGTTACTGCATGTACTTCACCGCTGGCAATGTAGGAGTTCAAAGGTGCATAAACAGATTGTTGACGAGCAACAGGACGTTTGCCTTCAAATTGATCATCGACAATGCGTAGATCAAATTTGCCGCCTTGCCCACTAACTGCAACCTCAGCTTCTGGAAAAGCAGCTTTTAAAATTTCAGTGAGCTGTTCACTATTCATCACAAGACCCCATATAGGACTAACGGTGTAAAACCCGTCATTTTACTATAAATCTAAAAAATAATTCATTAGTCACATACATTATATATATAAAAAAAGAGGTTATAAAAAACCTCTTTTTGTACAATTTACAATCTAAACCGTTAAAGGCATATAAATGAGCTGCATTTTTCGATGTTTATGTAATTGTTTTTTTAATTTTTCAGACAATTTTTTGATCGAGGTATACATATCATCAGCGCACGCTTGTGCAAAAAGTTCTGTCCCAGGTAATCGTATAATCGCTTCCGCAATATGATTATCACTACCTTTTTTTGAACGTTTATCAACTTGATGATCTTTGGTCAATTTAACTTGCATACTATTGACCTGATCTAAATGTTTGGTCATTTCCGCAAATTTAAGACGAATATTTTCTTCTATTGCTGGCGTAATTGTTAAATGGTGGCCACGAATTGTAATCTGCATAATTCTATCCCTCACCTTCTTTCAGGACTGGAAAAGTTCAAGCCGAATTATCCAACTCAATATGCGAAGCATACATTTACACGATCAGATCATTTCGGCTATTCCTTATATAAAAAAGAGATTCATTATTTCGTCATAATGAACCTCTAGAATAGTCAGATTTTCAAATTTAGATCAACACTTTTCGCTCTGAAGATGATGGAATATGTAACGATTCACGATACTTCGCAACCGTACGACGAGCAACATCAATACCTTCCGCATTAAGCAAAACTGCAATTGCATTATCAGACAAAGGCTTACGTGTATTTTCTTCTGCAATCAGCTTTTTAATTTTTGCACGAATTGCAGTCGAAGACGCTTCCCCACCCGATGACGTTCCAACATGACTTGAGAAGAAATATTTCAACTCAAATAATCCACGTGGTGTGAGCATATATTTATTTGTGGTTACACGGGAAACTGTGGATTCATGGAGTTCGACTTCTTCGGCAATGTCTCGTAGTACCAAAGGCTTCATTGCCTCAGGACCTTGTTCAAAGAACGCTCGTTGATGCTCAACAATACATGTCGCTACTTTTAATAATGTTTTATGTCGTTCATCAATACTTTTAATGAAATTCTTTGCTTCAAGCATTTGATTTCGTAAATATTGATTATCGTCACTTTGATCTGCACGCTTGATCATATTGGCATAAAAAGAATTTACCCGTAGTTTTGGCATTACATCAGGATTTAATTGAACCAACCAATGTTCATTCTTTTTTAAGACCACAACATCTGGTATTTGATAGTCTGAATCTTTATCTTCAAACTCTTGCCCTGGATGCGCTTTTAATGTTTTTAACAAAGAAATGGCTAGTTTGAGCTGTTCTGTATTTAATCCCGTTTGCTTAATCAACTTGGGTAATTCATTACTAATCAGCAATTCATAATTTTTCAATAATAAAATAGCTTCATATCGATATTCAACATGTTCAGGAAGATTTTCAACTTGCACCATTAAACATTCGGCAAGATTGCGTGAGCCTACCCCTACAGGATCTAGACGCTGAATATGCTTTAAAACTACTAAAACTTCGTCATCTTCGACTTCTTCTTCATAATCCATAGAGTCTAAAAGATGCTGAACCGATTGGGTAATTTCATTTAAGTCACAATCTAAAAAACCTTTGTTATCTAAAGCATCGATAATACAGTGTGCAATTAGTTTATCGATCATAGAAAAGTGTAAAAGATTAACTTGCTCAAGCATATGCGCTTGTAAACTTTGATGCCCCTGCCGATTATCTTCGCGCTCTTCAAATTCAGCAGCACCTAAACTTGTGGGTTGATGGGTATATACATCATCCCATTCTGTATCCACTGGTAACTCATCAGGTAAATGATCGGCATTTAATTCATTGGTTAAGTCTTTATTTTCCCTTTCTTGTTTTTGTAAGCTATTTAAACTTTCAACGGTATTTTGTTCTTCAACTTTCTCTAATAGAGGATTACTGTCGAGTTGGATTTGAATTTCTTGTTCCAATTCCAAACTTGAAAGCTGTAATAAACGAATGGCTTGTTGTAATTGAGGTGTTAATGATAAGGAATTGGCAACCTTTAACCCCATCGCTAATTTCATTAATAACTCCCCCTATAATTAACCGCACTTTATAAGCAATTTTTATGCCGTTTTATTTTTTATAGCATAATTTCGAAGAGAACGCCCGATTTTTTGTCTTTTTTAGACTCATTATTCAGCTAATTCATTCTTCTATTAGGAACAATTCGCCTTATAAATGAATTATTTAATTAGATTTATTATTAATTTTACTCTAATTCCCTCTCCATTCAGCTTCCCCTTTTTCTTCGTGCATAAAAAAACACCCCCTGACGTATCAGGGGGTGTTTTCGAATAATGAGCTGGCGATGACTTACTCTCACATGGGTAACCCCACACTACCATCAGCGCTAAGAGGTTTCACTTCTGAGTTCGGGAAGGGATCAGGTGGTTCACTCTTGCTATTGTCGCCAGC